>NZ_JBFOCK010000080.1:0-78840 GCF_040907765.1 Aeromonas sp. s9 | reverse complement strand
TGCGGGAATAGCTCAGTTGGTAGAGCACGACCTTGCCAAGGTCGGGGTCGCGAGTTCGAGTCTCGTTTCCCGCTCCAATCACTTGCAGATGACATTCTGTTGCGGGAATAGCTCAGTTGGTAGAGCACGACCTTGCCAAGGTCGGGGTCGCGAGTTCGAGTCTCGTTTCCCGCTCCAAACAGTGTCCGGTAGATATGTGTAAGTGATATTCCGTTGCGGGAATAGCTCAGTTGGTAGAGCACGACCTTGCCAAGGTCGGGGTCGCGAGTTCGAGTCTCGTTTCCCGCTCCAATCACTTGCAGATGACATCCTGTTGCGGGAATAGCTCAGTTGGTAGAGCACGACCTTGCCAAGGTCGGGGTCGCGAGTTCGAGTCTCGTTTCCCGCTCCAATTTCTCTTCGACGTCCTCATAATCCCTTTGAATTGCCCATCACATAGCGCCGCGATGATTTGTCGTATCCGGCGTTTGCCTGCTTTCTCTCTTCCCCGCACATCCCAAGTCATAAGACCAAGATGTATTGCTTGCTAATAGCCTCCCGGAGATCGGGCACAACCCTTTGCGGTCGGCTAACAGGCTTGGCAGGGCCTGAATGACAGACAGTGGCTCGCTATAAGTTAAAACCGGGGCATTTAACCAAAACTCATAATTTTGATTTATAGCGGCTGGTGGCGGCCATAAGCGGCTTGCAGGTGGGGATGGCAAGCCCGGCAAGAGCTCTGCCGGTCGGGAAGGAAAGATCGCGGGCAAAAAAATAGGAGGGGCGATGGCTCCTCCTACGGGTTCACTGGCGCTGGCTCAGATAACGGTGACGTTCTCGGCCTGAGGGCCTTTTTTGCCCTGGGTCACAGTGAACTGGACTTTTTGACCTTCAGCCAGGGTCTTGAAACCTGCGCTCTGGATGGAGGAGAAGTGAACGAAAACGTCCGGTCCCTGGGATTGCTCGATGAAGCCAAAACCCTTGGTTTCGTTGAACCATTTTACTTGGCCGGTGCGAATGTCAGACATGTGGTAAGTCCTATCTATAACAAAATGAAACTAAGCCTGGTTGGGCAGCATTTGCCTGGAAGTCAGGGGTTGAAGCATGACTGACCACGTCTCTTTGTCCCAGTAGCATGTAGCACAATCCCTGTCTAAAGCCTGACCGATTGTACTGGAGCCCGATCCCTTGTCAATTTGGCACTTTTCATTTTTTGAGCGAGCTAAAAGTATTGTGAAGTCAGCAGCTTGTTTCATGCTTCACATCAAAAAAAACGGGAAGCCATGGCCTCCCGTCTACATAAGGGGGGTGGTCGAGCCCCTTATTCCTTGAGGGCGAACCCTTCCCCCTGGCGGTCGTAGCGGTAGCTGACCTGACCGAGAGAGCGGACCTCGACCCGCTGGATGCGGCGGCTGGTGTCCACCAGGATGAACACCGACTTGCCCGACTGCAGCCGGGTCAGCGGCCTGTCCGGCCCTTCGATGGCGATGAGCCGGCTGAGCTCGGCCCCCGGCAGCTCGAACTTGCGGAAGATGGAGTAGAGGGTTTCACCGGCCTGCACGTCGTGCTGCAACCAGGTGCCATCCACTTTCTCCTCGACGGGCTTGGCGGCCTGGGGCTCACCGGCGTTGCCGACGGTCAGGGCCTGGGCCGGCACGGCCAGGGGGACCGCCAGGGAGCCTGACGGCGCCGTGGTCGGGGCGGCGGGAGCGGGCTCCCAGGCCAGCACCAGCAGCCAGAGCGGGATCAGCACCAGCAACCCTATGGTGTGTTTGCGGGGCAGGGGACTTGCCAGCTTGAACGAGGCCGCCTTCGGCTCCTTGTTGCGCTGACCCAGGCCACTCATGCCCTGGCCGAGACGCTGACGCAGGGGCAGGGTAGCCGCGTTGATACGTTGGAGCAGGGTTCCTTGTGATTCGTCTTGGCGACGCTGCTGGGCTCGTCTGTTATGGCCACGTGGGCGACGGTCCGGGGTGGGCACGGCATTTACCTCTCACTACATTGCCTGCCATCAGGCAAATATGCCGCCTATGGTAAACGGACTCGTCCCCGAGGGGGAGAGTCCGGAGCATGAAAATTATCAGCTGAGACGAAACTGACCCAACAATTGCTGCAAACGTTCCGCCGCCTGACGCAAGGCCTGACTGGCGTTGGCCGTGCTGGTGGCGTCCCTGGCGATGTCGTTGGCCAGTGCGCTGGTTTTTGACAGATTGCCGGAGACGGTCTCGGAAACCGAGCTCTGCTCCTCGGCGGCGGAGGCGATCTGGTAGGTCATGTCGTTGATGGTGGCGATGGCCTGGAAGATGCTGCCGAGGGCCGCCTCCGCCTGATCCGCTTCCCCCACCGCCTGATGGGTCAGCTGCTGGCTCTGCTGGATGGCGTTGACCGCGTTGGTGGAGCTGTGGCGGATCTTGTCGATCAGCTCCTGGGTATTCTGCACCGCCTGCTGGGTGTTGCCCGCCAGCTTGCGCACCTCGTCGGCCACCACCGCAAAACCGCGCCCCTGCTCGCCGGCCCGGGCCGCCTCGATGGCGGCGTTGAGCGCCAGCAGGTTGGTCTGATCGGCGATCCCCTGGATGACGGTGAGGATGCTGGTGATCTGCTCGCTGTCGTGAGCCAGCCCTTCCACCACTTCGGCTCCCTTGCCTGCCTCGGCGGCCACCTTGTGCATGGAGTGGATCACCCGCTGGAAGCGTACCTTGCCCTCGTCCGCCGCGCTCTGGGCCTGCTTGGCGGAGTCGGCGGTGTTGTTGGCGTGGGTGGCCACCTCCTGGCTGACGTAGGACATCTCCTGTACCGCGGTCAGCATCTGCTCCATTTCCGCCTGGTGATGCTGCAGGTTGTTGTCGGTCTGGCCGGCGATGCGATCGGTATCCCCGGCGTGGCGATGGACCTCGCTCGCGGTCTTCTGCACATCCCCGAGCAAGGCCTGCAGCTTGTCGATGAAGCGATTGATGCCCCGGGCCAGGGCCCCCAGCTCGTCCCGGGAGCGGCTCTCCAGGCGCTTGGTGAGATCCCCCTCGCCGTCGGCGATGTCATCCACCAGGCTCACCATCTGGCGGATGGGGCCCGTGATGCTGCGGGCAATGACCAGCATGGTGCCAAGGGCCAGCGCCAGTACGATGAGGGCACCGATGAGCTGTTGGGTCATGGCGGCGCGGTTCATGTCGGTGAGCTGGCGTGCCAGCTCGTCCGCTCCCGCCAGCACCACCTTGTAGGGCAGGGTGACGATGATGGCCCAGTTGCGGGCCATGCCGGGCACCGCGATGGGCACCGAGATGCGAAACGCATCGTCGAGCTCCTGGCGCTGTACCTCGGGTTTGAGATACTGCTGCCAGCCGTTGCCGAGCAGCTTGTCGGCGCGGCTGCCGAGCAGGCTGGCGTCGCCGCTGGTACCGGTGATGACGCCGGCGGCGCTGACGATCAGGGTCTCCCCCTTGCCGTCATAGATGTTGCTGTTGAGAGACTGGGCCTGGCGGCTGATGGAGTCCACCGCCAGATCCAGCGCGGCGATGCCCTTGAACCGGCCATCCACCAGGATGGGGGTGGTGATGGTGCTCACCAGCACCTGCTGGCCGTTGATGTCCACCTTGAAGGGATCGATGAGGCAGGGGCGCCCCTCCCGTTTCGGGCAGGCATAGTAGTCGTTGGCCGGGTTGCCGAACTCGTCCGGATCGCTCTTCTCGATGGAGAGCAGCAGATCGCTGCCGATCTGATCCTTGTCGCGATAGAAATAGGGAACGAAGCGCCCCTTGTCGTCACTGCCGAGCGCGCTCTGGCCGGCGAAGCTTTCGTCCTGGCCGTCGAAGCCGTTGGGCTCGAAGCCCGCGAAGGCGCCATAGAGCTGGGGCTCCAAAGCAAGCTGGGCCTTGAGCAGATCGGTGGCCTGCTGGCGATCCAGCGGCAGTTTGCCCTCCTGCTGGCGGGCGAAAACGCTGGCCATCTGCTGGGTGTAGGAGAGCCCCTTTTGCAGCAGTTGGGTGATGGTGGCGGCCTCGGCGCGGGCGTTGGCGCTCACCTTCTGCCACGCCTCCTGTTGCAGGGCGGCGCGACTGGAGTCGATGGTGAGCTGCTGGGTCTGCCGGCCTGAATACTGGTTGAGCAGGATCAGGATGACCAGGGCCGTGGTCATGGCGACACCGGCCAGTACCAGGATACGATTCTGGATAGAACGAAACTGCATCGTGCGTTCCTTGTATCGTTGAGGGTTCGTTGACGGGGTGACTGAAGTATCGGCTGTGCGGGAGATCTCTCCAGCAACCTCGCCTAGCTAAGCGGGAAAAAAGGGAAAATTCTGAGACATCACTCTAAAACAGCGGTTTTTGCGGGAATAGACCCTATTTTCCCCTCTGCCTCGCCATGGTTTTCCCATCCGTCATTGTCGGTGCTAAAATGCGACGGTTTTTTTAACGAATTGGCCCAAGGCCCTCTACACAAGGCTTAAAGATGAAAGTCAAAACCCGTTTTGCTCCCAGCCCGACCGGCTTTTTGCATGTCGGCGGTGCCCGTACCGCACTCTATTCCTGGTTGTTTGCAAAGAACCAGGGCGGTGAGTTTGTGCTGCGTATCGAGGATACCGATCTGGAACGTTCCACTCAGGAGGCCATCGACGCCATCATTGAGGGCATGGAATGGCTGGAGCTGAACTGGGATGAGGGCCCCTACTACCAGACCAAGCGCTTCGATCGCTACAATGGCCTCATCGACGAGATGCTGGCCGACGGCCGTGCCTACAAGTGCTACTGCTCCAAGGAGCGGCTGGAAGCGCTGCGCGAAGGCCAGATGGCCAACGGCGAGAAGCCCCGCTATGATGGCAAGTGCCGGGATGGCGCCCACGATCACCCGGCCGATGCGCCCCACGTGATTCGCTTCCGCAACCCGACCGAAGGTTCCGTGGTGTTCGATGACCACGTCCGTGGCCGCATCGAGTTCGCCAACTCCGAGCTGGACGATCTCATCATCCGCCGTACCGATGGCGCGCCGACCTACAACTTCTGTGTTGTAGTCGATGATTGGGACATGGAGATCACCCACGTGGTGCGTGGCGAAGACCACATCAACAATACCCCGCGCCAGATCAACATCTACAAGGCGCTGAACGCGCCGGTACCGGAATTTGCCCACGTCTCCATGATCCTGGGTGACGACGGCGCCAAGCTCTCCAAGCGCCATGGTGCAGTCTCCGTGATGCAGTACCGCGACGACGGCTACCTGCCGGAAGCGCTGCTGAACTATCTGGTGCGTCTGGGCTGGTCCCACGGGGATCAGGAGATCTTCACCCTCGACGAGATGATCAAGCTGTTCAGCCTGGATGCCATCTCCAAGTCCGCCTCCGCCTTCAACACCGACAAGCTCTTGTGGCTGAACAACCACTACATGCGCAGCCTGGATCCGGCCTATGTGGCCAAGCACCTGGCCTGGCACATGGAACACCAGCAGATCGACACCAGCAATGGCCCGGCGCTGGCCGACGTGGTCACCCTGCTGGCCGAGCGCTGCAACACCCTGGTGGAGGTGGCTGCCCAGAGCCGCTACCTGTTCGAAGAGTACGAGGCCATCGACGAAGCCGCTGCCAAGAAGCACCTGCGCGGTGTGGCTGCCGAGCCGCTGGCTCTGGCCAAGACCAAGCTGGCGGTCCTGGAGACCTGGACCACCGAAGCGCTGCACGAGCTGATTGAGGCCACTGCCGCCGAATTGGGTCAGGGCATGGGCAAGGTCGGCATGCCGCTGCGTGTGGCCGTCACCGGTTTGGGCCAGTCTCCTGCCATCGACGCCGTGATGGCGCTGGTGGGCAAGGAGCGGGTCCTCGCCCGCATCGACCGCGCCCTGGCTTACATCGAAGCGCGCATGACCGCCGAGTAAGCTTGCCGCCGCACATTGCCGTACCGGTCTGGGGTAATCTCTCTCCTGCCATCGACGCCGTGATGGCGCTGGTGGGCAAGGAGCGGGTCCTCGCCCGCATCGACCGCGCCCTGACGTATATCGAAGCGCGCATGGCCGCTGAATAAACATCGGCCATGGCATGAAAAGGGCTCCCTGACGGGGGCCCTTCGTATTTTGGCCTCAAGCGGATTTGCGACGTAAAACAGCGACATAGCGACGAGGTTGGCGGTAAAAACAGCTAACTGCCTGAATTTTGACTAAACGCTCCAGCGGGCGAGAATTTTGGGTTGACAGCAAAGCGGGTGATGCCTATCATGCGCCTCCGTTGCCAGAGATAACTTTGGTAGCGCCGAGGTGAGTTGGGGTTATAGCTCAGCTGGGAGAGCGCTTGCATGGCATGCAAGAGGTCCGCGGTTCGATCCCGCGTAGCTCCACCAAATTCTCCTCGTACAATCTGGAATCAAAGGGGTTATAGCTCAGCTGGGAGAGCGCTTGCATGGCATGCAAGAGGTCCGCGGTTCGATCCCGCGTAGCTCCACCAGGTTCCCGATTGACATGAAGTACCCAGGGCAGTGCGGTGTGTATCACCCAGGCCGACCTTTGTGGGGTTATAGCTCAGCTGGGAGAGCGCTTGCATGGCATGCAAGAGGTCCGCGGTTCGATCCCGCGTAGCTCCACCATTATTGAGGATGAATGGCCGCCAGAACCATTCGTTCAGTACCGAATTTGGGGTTATAGCTCAGCTGGGAGAGCGCTTGCATGGCATGCAAGAGGTCCGCGGTTCGATCCCGCGTAGCTCCACCAAATTCAGAGTGATTCAGTGTCACTCACACACATCGGGGTTATAGCTCAGCTGGGAGAGCGCTTGCATGGCATGCAAGAGGTCCGCGGTTCGATCCCGCGTAGCTCCACCATCTTTCGCAAGAAAGCACCAAGGCCACCGCATCGCGGTGGCCTTTTTGTTTACCTGTCATTTGGATTTCCCATGATCTCGCCCTTTGCATTTGTCTGGCAAATGGCGCTTCACCCTGTCCGCGAGGGCATCAGCGGCCCTGGCCGCCGCTGACGGGGGTGAGGGGGGGATTGGCGCCGATGCCGCCATGGCCATGGCGCGGGCGCGCGATGCCATCCTCTGTCGTGTGGTGGTTGGTTCGTTCGGCAACCTGCGGGATACGCTATCCGGCCCCTGGTGTCAGCACCGGGTTTCCCCGTCGGCAGGGTGCCAGCCCTCCGGGAAAGGGGCGGGGTGGGGCAACAAGGTATTTATTAATCCCATGATGTGGCCCTTTGCATTTTTTTTTTCAAATGGCCCTGGCACAAAAAAAGCCCGCGATCATCGCGGGCTTTGCACCTGGCATCGAGGATGCCGCGTCTTAGCGACGGCGCCGCCAGGCGAGCGGCAACAGGGCCAGCAGCAGGGCGCCCATGGCGCCGCCACCCCCCTTGCTCGCTTCCTTGAGCTTGAGGTCAACGATGACGGGGTCGTGGTCCGAGGCGCTGAAGGGGTTGTCCGACTTGATGAGATCGCCGGTGTAGGCGCTGCCATATTCGAACAGGTTGCTCTCGAAGGAGTTGATGTGCCAGTCGGCCACTGCCACCACCTTGTCAGCCAGCGCCGGGTTGGCGAGGGCGTAGTCCAGGGTGCCGAGCTCGGCCTCGTAGCTGTAGGAGATGGCCTTCTCCTGGTTGAACTTGACGTTCAGATCCACCAGGCCGTAACCCTTGGCCACCGTCTGGCCCATCTGCTCATAGGGCTTGTCGCCGATGTAGGTGTGGGAGGCGGAGCGGATCTGGCGCTCCCCCGCGACCGACGCATAGTCGGTCAGCACCCGGATGGGATCCTCCTTGGCGTAGGAGTTGAAGTCCCCCACCAGCAGCACCTGGCCCGGCATCTTGCTCACCGCCTCCCCCAGCACCTTGGCGGCGCTCACCCGAAACTCGGTGCACTTGCCCTGCAGATCCGCAGGCTCCGTCTTGCCATCTCCGTTTTCATAGCAGCCCGACCCCTTGGACTTGAGGTGGTTGACCACCAGGGTCAGGGGGGCGTCGCTGCCCGCCACGGTGAAGCGCTGGACCAGGGAGTCCCGCTGACCGGCGCTCTTGGTGACGCCGCCCGTGGTGTAGCGCTGCTGGGGCAGGGGGATGACGTCGGCATCCCCGCTCGGGGTGAGCAGGGCGGGGCGGTAGATCATGGCGACCATGATGGCGTCGCCGCCAAAGAAGCGATCCTCCGTGAGCAGGGCCTTGGGCAGGGTGACGAAGGCATAGTGCTTGCTCGCCTCCTTCTGCCTGGCGTTGAGGCTTTCCACCAGATCGTGGAGGGCGGCGTGCTCGTCAAAGCCGTTGTTCTCCATCTCCATCAGGCCGAGCAGGTCGGCGTCCATCTCGGTGATGGCGTTGACGATCTTGGCGCGCTGCAACTGGAACTCCTCCAGGCTCTTGGCGCCGCGGTTGCAGCCCTTGGCGCTGTCCGCATCCGCCTGATCCGCGCAGAGCACGTTGAGGGCGCCCCCCACGCTGGAGTGGCTGGTGAAGTAGTTGAGCACGTTGAAGCTACCGATGCGAAGGTCAGTGCCATCCAGGCGGGCCGGGGCGCTCTGGCGGTCGTTGTCGCCGGTGCGCAGCAGATCCCCCGCGGTGATGGTCTGATCCCGGGGCACGATCAGGCGGTACTCGTTGTAGCTGTAGCCGACCATGGCCTCCAGATTGACAGGGGCATCGCCGATGCGCAGGTAACCCTGCTCCGGCTCCCAGGCGGGCAGCCAGGGGAGCTTGCCGTCCCCCGCCTTGAAGTCCGACTCGAGGAAGACGCGGTTGCTGGCGTTGGCCTCGGCCAGCGCCACGGCCTCGGGGCTGCTCGCCACATGGAGCTGGGTCGGTTTCATCAGCGGGGCGCCGTGAGCGAGCACCAGGTTGTTGCGCCGGGCGGCATAGTCGTAGCTGAAGTTGCGGCTGATTTGGAGGGCGCTGTCGGCGTCGAGGCGCACCCGCATCCCTTCGTGACGCTCCAGGGCCCGGGCCAGGGTTTCCCCCTCCAGTACCCGCAGCGCCGTGGCGGCCGGGGCGTCGCCCTGGGCCAGGGTTGTCAGGCGCGGCGTGCTGCCGTCAAACAGGGGCTTGAGCTGGGTGTGGCCGTAATACTCCTCGACCTTGGCCTCCAGACAGACCAGGGCGCCCGGCTGGATGTCCGGGTACTTGCTGGCGAAGTTCTTGTCGTTGAGGTAGACGAAAATGCCGTCCGACGTCTCGGGGTTGCCGTCCCCCTGCACATCCAGCAGGTAGAAGCCCTTGTTGAGGCTTTCCCCCAGACCTGAGACCACCGCCTTGACCGAGACGCTCTGGGCGCTTTCGAACTGATCGTCCGGGACGAGGGGGCTCTTGTCGCCACTGCCCTGGATGGCGGGGATGGGGGTGAGGGCACTGTCGGCCGGGCAACTGAAGCCGGCGGCGTAGAGAGAGGGGGACGCGAGCGCGAGCCCCACGGCCAGCGACAGCAGGGTAGGTGTTCCTTTCATGGGTATTCCTTTTTTTATTTTTGCCAGTGTTTCCATAGCCTTGGCATCGTGGCCAAGGGCGCGCATTGTCACATTTCTGGCAGCTCTGACCAGTGAACCAACGCACATTATGAGGAGACAAAGGAGCCCATCTGCCATTTTTTGACGTGGCTAACAGTTTGATATTGATGATCTATTTGTCATCAGGTGGGAGCGAAAAGTGTGAGGCGGCCAGCATTCACATATTTTCCTTCGAGAATAAAGATTGAGCAGTGGTCACTTGCTTCCTATACTCGAGCCGTTCCTCACGGAACCCAGGCAAAGGGCAAACCGGCAGTGATGCCGGGACGCAAAGCCTCCGATCTGTCCCATCCGGGCCAGACAGCGGGGTTACCCAGGGTGACTTGAGGGTTTGTGGCCCGTCCATGGCCTGTTGTCGCTCCCTTGTTCCCTGTTGCGATTGCGCTTTTCCCGGTATTGAAGCCAAGACAAAACAAGGAAGATAACAATATGCAACAGATCTTGAGGCCCAGCAGGCTTGCCATGCTGGTCGCCCTTGCGGCCGTCCCTGCCTGGGCGCAGGCTGCTTACCCCGCCTATCAGGCCGGCACCGCCTACAAGGCTGGCGACATCGTCAGCAACGCAGGCGCCCTCTATGAATGCAAGGAATTCCCTTACTCCGGCTGGTGCGGCGCGTCCCCCTATCACTACGCCCCCGGGGTGGGGGTGGTCTGGGCCGATGCCTGGAAGCTGTATGGTGGTGAGGTGCCGCCGCCGGCCCTGGTCGTCGCCATCGGCTCCCCCGCCGTGGGTGCCAGCGTCAGCGAGGGGGCCAGTGTGGCCCTGGCGGTGACGCTGAGCGGCCCGGTCACGGCGCTCGCCCGGGTGGAATACCTCATCGACGGCACCCTGGTCGCCACCGCCACGGCTTCTCCCTGGAGTGCCAGCTGGTCTGCCGCCGGTGCGGGCAATCACGCCCTCAAGGCCCGGGCGCTGGATAAAGACGGCAAGGTGCTGAGCGAGGCGGATTCGAGCTTCAAGGTCGCCGCCGTGGTGGCGCCAGAGGCGCCCAGGGTGAGCATCGCAAGCCCCGCCGCCGGTGCCAGGGTGACCCTGGGCCGCGCCCTCACCGTGAGCGGCAATGTCACCGATGCCAATGACGACGTCGCCAAGGTCGAGCTCTTCGTGAATGGCCAGAAGGTGGGCGAGGACACCAGCGCCCCCTGGCAACTGAGCTGGACGCCCCAGAACAAGGGGCTGACCGGCCTCAAGCTGGTGGCGACCGACAAGAGCAACCTCTCTGGCGAGTCGGCCCAGGTGGACGTGCAGGTGGAAGAAGCGGCCCTGCCCCCTACCGGCGGCAACCTCTCCTGCGACGTGCGCCAGATCTACCGCGCCGACGGCAGCGAGTGCATGGGGGATGACCACGGCCGCCGCGTCATCGGGTATTTCACCTCCTGGCGCACCGGCAAGAACGGCCTGCCCGCCTACCTGGTGAGCGACATTCCCTGGGACAAGATCACCCACATCAACTACGCCTTCGCGGCGGTGGACGAGCAGAGTCACACCATCAAGGTGGATGACGCCGCTACCAAGCTGACCTGGAACGGGGTGCCGGGCGCCGAGATGGATCCGGAGTTCGCCTATCAGGGTCACTTCAACCTGCTGTCCAAGTACAAGAAGCAGTACCCGGACGTGAAGACCCTCATCTCCGTCGGGGGCTGGGCCGATACCCGCGGCTTCTACGCCGCCACCACCAAGGGCGACTGCTCGGTCAACACCGCCGGCATCAACGCCTTTGCCGACTCTGCCGTGGGCTTCATCCGCCAGTACGGCTTCGATGGGGTGGATATCGACTACGAGTACCCCACCTCCATGAAGGATGCGGGCAACCCCAACGACTTCCCGCTCTCCAACCAGTGTCGCAGCAAGCTCTTTGCGAACTATGAAGTGCTGATGAAGACCCTGCGCAACAAGCTCGACAGCGCCGGCACCGAGGATGGTCGCAAGTACATGCTGACCATCGCCTCGCCGGCCTCGGCCTACCTGCTGCGCGGCATGGAAAACTTCCAGGTCACCCAGTACCTCGACTACGTCAACCTGATGACCTATGACTTCCACGGTGCCTGGAACCACTTCGTCGGTCACAACGCCGCCCTGTTCGACAACAAGGCGGATCCCGAGTTGTCCCAGTGGGGTGTCTACACCCAGGCCCAGTTTGGCGGCATCGGCTATCTCAACTCCGCCTGGGCGGCCCACTACTTCCGTGGTGCCCTGGCGGCGGGCAAGATCAACATAGGGGTGCCCTATTACACCCGTGGCTGGCAGGGGGTCACCGGTGGCACCCACGGTCTGGGTGGCAAGGCGGCGCTGCCGAGCCAGAGCGATTGCCAGCCGGGCACCGGTGGCAGCACCATTCCGTGCGGCAACGGGGCGGTGGGCATCGACAACATCTGGCATGACCTTGACAAGAACGGCAAGGAGATTGGCGGTGGCGCCGTGCCCATGTGGCATGCCAAGAACCTGGAGCATGCGGCCAGCCTCGGCATCACCACCCTGCCGAGTTACGGCCAGGCCTGGGGTCTGGATCCCAACAACCCGGCCCACGTGATGCAAGGCCAGTATGTGCGTTACTACGACGACAAGGCCCATGCGCCCTGGCTCTGGAACGAGCAGAAGAAGGTGTTCCTCTCCACCGAAGATGAAGAGTCCATGGGTCACAAGCTCGACTACATCGTCAAGCGGGGCCTGGGGGGCGTCATGTTCTGGGAGATGGCGGGGGACTATGACTTCGACGCCGCGAAGAACGAGTACGTGATGGGCAGCACCCTCACCAGCCTCGCCTACGAGAAGTTCAGCAAGGCCGACAAGGCGGCCCTGAAGCAGAATGATCTGCCGGCTCCGGCTGCCCAGCTCGACATCGGCGTGAGCCTCTCCGGCTTCAAGGAAGGGGACTCCAACTACCCGATCAACCCGACCCTGAAGCTCACCAACAAGTCGACCCAGACCATTCCGGGCGGCACCCGCATCGAGTTCCTGGTCCCCACCTCCACCTCAGACACCATCACCGACCAGAGCGGCATGGGGCTGAAAGTGGTGGAGAGCGGTGGCAACCAGAACTCGGACGGCATCGCCAATGAGAAGGACTTCCACAAGGTGGCTCTGACGCTGCCGGCCTGGAAAGCCTGGACGCCGGGCACCGACGTGGAAGTGGCCATGACCTACTACCTGCCGGCCGCCGGCGTGCCGAGTGGCATGCGCCTGATTGCCGGCAGCCAGACCATAGGCCTGAAGTCCGACTTCCCGGCCCTGGCCGAGGCGGTGCTGGGCAGCAGTGGCGGTGGTGACGGCGGCAGCGGTGGCACCACCTGTGCCAGCCAGAACGTCAACCCGGCGGACTACAATGCCTATCCGACCTGGCCGCGCGGGGATCACGCCAATGGCAACGACCGCATGACCAACGGCAAGGCGGTGTGGCAGGCCAACTGGTGGACCAGCAGCGAGCCCAAGGCGGGCGATGGCAGCTGGAAACTGATATGCAGCTACTGAGTTGTCCAGGCTGCTATACCAGCAGCGAACTCAGAGTGGGCGACGGCAGCTGGAAGCTGGTGTGCAGCTACTGATGACCGTTTGAGCGGCAGGCCGGCACTTTGCATGGCCTGTTCTCTCGCAAGGCAATGACCCAATCCGGAGCCCAGGCTCCGGATTTTTTTATGCCTTGTATCAGGAGAAGGAGGGGAAAAGGGCAGGGGAGTGACCATAAAAAAGACCGCTCCGAAGAGCGGCCAATTGCCACCAAGGCAATCTGCGGGGTGACCCCCTTGTCGATGTGTCGCGGCCCGGATGCCGAGTCGGGGAGATCCCCGCCCCGCCAGCCGGGCCGCGCAGCTTTATTGGGTGACGGCGCCGCCCTGCTGCTCTTTCAAGAAGCTGATCCAGGGGGAAGCACGACCACTGACGTTGCCATTCTGGGCGGCCTGAGTGAAGGCGGAGAGCGCCTCCTTGGGCTTTTGCTGCTCAAAATAGGCGACCCCGGTCAGGAACTTCAGATCCGCCCGCTGCTCGCCGCTGGCGTTGGCGGCAGGTTTGGCGGCGAAGGCCACCAGATCCTGGTAGCGCTTGCTCTGGATCATCATGCGCGCCATCTTGAGCTGCAGCTCGGCATTGGGGGCCAGCTTGTAGGACTTGGCCAGGGTGTCGATGGCCGGGTCCAGCTCCTTGGCCTGATGCCAGTAGTTGGCCAGCGTCTTGTAGTTGGCCGCGGTGCTCTCGATCTGCCCCTCCTTCATGGCTTTCTCCATCACGCGGGCGGCGCGGTGGGGAATGCCGGCGAAGGCGAGGTAGTTGGCGAGCCGCTGCAACTCGTTGGCCTCGGTCAGCATGCCGAGGTTGTAGGCCCCTTCCAGTGCCGCCAGGGCCTTGGCATCGTTGCCCGCCTGCATGTGCATGGCCGAGAGCTGGGTCCAGTACTTCTTCTTCTCCGGGTAGCGGTCCACCAGGGCGGTTAGCACCTCGGTGGCCGGCTTGTACTGTTTCAGCTCGTAGTGGGCCGCCATCTTCAGCAGGTACCAGGACTCCGGCGCCTTGCCCGCGGAGAGCTTGATCGCGTTGTCCACCGCCGGAATGGCTTCCCGGTACTGCTTGAGCTGCACATGGGCGTTGGCCAGGGTGATGTAGGCGTGCGGGGTCGGCTTCTCGTCCTTGCCGAGGTTTGCGAACCACTCCTTCATGGTGTTGATGGAACCCTTGAAGTTCCCCTCCGCCATGTAGAGCTGGGCCAGGTTGTAGCGCACCTGCTGGGCCACCGGGGGCGGCAGGCCGCCGGTGGCGATGGCGTCGGCGAAGTACTTGGTCGCCTGACCGTACTTCTCCTGCTGCGCCGCCACGAAGCCCAGGGTCTGCAAAATGACCCCCTTGTCGTAGACCCGCTCGCCGGCGCCGGACAGCGCCTCCTGCAGCTTGGCATTGGCCTCGCCGTATTTCTTCTCGGTGATCAACGCCTGGGCCTTGTTGACCGCGCGGTAGGCGCGGTCAGACAGGGCGGGTTGTTCGGCGGCCCAGGTGGCGGTGCTGAGCAGCACCGCCATGGCCACCGGGGCGAGGATCAGGGTATGTAACTTTTTCATCGCCACCCTCCTTAGTTGGTCGCAAACTCGATCTCTTGCTGCATGCGACTGGCCTGCGGCTTGCCGTCCACCATGGCCGGTTTGAAGGTCCACTTGGCGATGGTCTGGCGCGCCGCCTTGCCGAGGTCATAGCTGCGGGGCTCTTCCTTGACGATGCGGATGTTGCTCACGGTACCGCGCTCGGTGACGGTGAACTCCACCAGCACCTTGCCGGACGCAAGACCGGCCAGGGCCGCCTTGCGGGGCATCATGGGCTCGAAGGTCGCCATCGGGATGGCGCCGTTGTTGCCGCCCATGCCACCGCCACCGCCGCCGGTGCTGTAGGCACCCAGGGCGTTGCCGCCACCGATGTTGACCGGGATGTCGAGTTTGGGCATGTCCATGGGGGAGCTGTCCATCTTAGGCCTGTCCGTGCTCGCCACCTCCATCTCGGGCGGGGGAGGCGGGCGTTTCGGGGGCGGCGGTTTGGGCAGTTCCCGTTGTTTCTCTTGCAGGGTCTCCTGAGGCTTGAGGCGGATGAAGTCGGTCATGGTGACGTCCTCCCGCTCCGTCAGCTCCCGGTGATCCGGCGTGATGAGCTTGTTCATTCCCAGGAACAGGAAGAACACCACCACGCAGGAGACCGCTAACGATATCAGGTATCTCATGGCATTCGCTCCGGCATCAGCTGCTCTTGTCGGCGGCGATGGAGATGTTCTGGACACCGGCCATGCGGATCTGGTCCATGACCTGCACCACCAGACCGGAACGGGATTCGCTGTCGGCCTGGATCACCACGGCGCTCTCCGGGTTCTCCGCCCGCAGCCGCTCGATGTTGGCACGCACCGCGCCCACTTCGACGATGCGCTTGTCGACCCAGACCTGGCCGTTCTCGCGGACCGCGACCATGATGTTCCCCTTCTTCACCGTCTCGGCCGTGCTGGCGCTCGGGCGGTTGATCTCCACGCCGGACTCCTTGACGAACGAGGTGGTGACGATGAAGAAGATCAGCATGATGAACACGATGTCCAGCATGGGGGTCAAATCGATGGCCGCCTCGTCAGCACCGCTGTCGCTGTGACGTTTTCTCATGGCAAAAACTCCTTGCTTGTTCTGTGCCCCGGCGGGCATGGCCCGGCCGGGGATGTGCATCCTGCATCAGCCGTGTTTCAGGTTGTCTTCCAGCTTCTGCACGGCCAGCTTGGCCTTGTGATCGAGCCGGCTGACAAAAAACAGGCCGGAAAGGGCGGCAATCATGCCCGCCATGGTCGGTACCGTCGCCTTGGAGATCCCCGAGGCCATCGCCCTGGGGGAGCCGGTGCCGGTGATGGCCAGGGTATCGAACACCTGCACCATGCCTACCACGGTCCCGAGCAGCCCCATCAGCGGGCAGAGGGCGATCAGCACCTTGATGACCGGCATCCCCTTGTCCACCGCCATGGCGACCTGGGAGACCAGCTCGCGGCGGATCTGCCTGGCGGACCAGGAGAGGTGATCGGTGCGGGCCAGCCAGGCCGTCTTGGTCTGTTTCACCTGCTGGGGATAGACCGCCATGAAGTAGAACCAGCGCTCCAGCAGCAGGGCCCACATCATCAGGGTCAGGAAGAACAGGGCGACCAGCACGTCGCCCCCCAATCCCAGAAACCGGCGGACCGACTCGACTTCTTCAATCAACCAGAACCACATGGGTGACTCCTTAGGCTGCGGCTTTGGCGGCGTGCAGACGTTCCTGATAACGGGCAACGAAACCGGCGCTCTGCTCTTCCAGTACCTGGATCAGACGGCGGCTCTGGGTCTGGACGATGGTGTAGAGGAACAGCATGGGCACGGCCACGACCAGACCCTGCATGGTGGTCACCAGGGCCTCGGAGATACCGCCCGCCATCAGCTTGGGATCACCGGTACCGAACAGGGTGATGGCCTGGAAGGTGGCAATCATCCCGACCACGGTACCCAGCAGGCCCAGCAGCGGGGCGACGGAGGCGATCAGCTTGATGAGGCTGATGCCCTTCTCCAGCTTGGGCACGTTGCGCAGGATGATCTCGTCGAGCTTGGATTCCAGATCCTCGATGTTGTCACCCCGGTGATCCTGGTAGGCACCCAGCATCTCGCCGATGGGGTTGCCCTTGATGATCTGCTCGGATTTCAGCTGCTTGCGCATGGCACCGCCGATGAGGGAGAGACGAGCGCCGCAGAACAGGGCCAGCAGGGTACCGATGACACCCAGCGCCAGGATCACGTAGCCCACGGAGCCACCCTGATCGATGCGCTCCTTGAGGGTCGGCGACTGCACCAGCAGGGAGAGGATCACGCCACGGGACGGGTCGATGAAGATGGGTTCGACGCTGCCGCCACCCTGCTCAAACTTGGCGACCGGTTCCAGCACCGCGTTCTCGGGCTGGCGGGAGAGTTGCTCGAACTTGCCGGTCTCCGGCACGAAGGTGAGGTACTTGCCTTCGGAGACGGTGTTGAACTCACCGATCTGGGTGACGGTCTTCTCGGCCTGGTTGCCCTCGCCGTAGACCACGGTGGCCGGGATCTGGCTCACCTTGCCACCGTCGACCATGCGGCTGAGGGTGGTGGTCCAGAAGGCGGTCAGGTCATCGCTGGAGGGCAGTTCCTTGCTCTCAGCCAGGCGAGTCAGCAGGGCAGTCTGCTCGGGATGTTCGACCCGGCGGGCGGAGGCATTGAAGATCCCCTTGAATTCACCGGCGAACTGGCGCAGCACGCCAAACATCTCGCCCATGTTGCCGGAGCGCTGGCGCAGGGTCTCGGTCAGCTCGGTGAGCTGCTTGTCGTTGGCATCGAAGGTGGCCTTGAGCTTTTCGCCCCTGGCGACTTCGGCGGCGAGATCCGCCTTGGCCTTGGCGAGCAGGGCCCCTTGTTCGTTCTTGTCAGCCAGGAAGCGGGCTTCCCGCTCCTTGTTGAGCTGGGATTCGCTGGTGCTGGCAGCCTTGACCTGATTGAGCAGGGCGTTCAGATCCACCGGTTTCTCGGCGGCGGTCACCGGCAGGGTGACCAGGGTAGCGCCCGCGATCAGCGAGGCGATGGCAAGTTTGATTCCTTTCATGATGCTTTCTCCGCAGTTTGAACCGGCAGCTTGATGAGGGCGGGAGGCGCCTGCTTCTTGGCGATGCGAAGGCCCTGTTCCACTGCACTGCGATACTCCTGGGGCAACTCTTCCCACTGGCGGGTCTTCTTGTTCCACATGCCGGTCTCGTTGCCATCCGGGGATTGGTAGAGCAGGGCGATGCGGCCGACGCGCAGGAACTCGTAGGTCTTCTCGTCCCCATCCTTGTCCAGGCTCGCCTTGTAGGCTTCGATGGTGCGGCTGAAGCCCTCCTCGATCTGGTAGGCCTCGAGGATCTTGCGGTACTTCTCGGAGATGGTGACGTCGGCCCGGTTCATGAGGTCGGTCAGGGCCGCCACGCGGTCCTCACGCTCCACCTTCTGGAACGGCAGGTCCAGGGCCACGAACTGATCGAGGGAGTCGATCATCTTGAGCATCAGGGGCACCACTTCGGTGCTGGTCTGGTCGATCTGGGCGATCTGCTTCTGCATGGAGGCGAGTTCGGCGCTCTGGGAGTCGACCATCTTGCCCACTTGCTCGTTGTAAGTGCGCAGACTGTCGACCTGGCGCAGGGCGGCCTTGTACTGTGCCAGGGCAGACTCGGCAGACTCGGCGTAGTTGTCGATCTTCTGCTGGGAAACTTTGGAGGCATTGTCGGTGGCGGCTTGAGCGTCCACTGCCTGACCGGCAGAGGCGGCACTCAGATTGAAGCTGGTCAGCAAGGCAGCCGAAATCAGGCTGCCGAGGAGCGCTTTCTTCATTGTAATTGTCCTTGTTTTCATAGAATTACCCTATCTCCGTAACTTCCTTGGGGCATGGGGCAAAGCCGGCCCGACCGGGCCGGCTTGTCATCTGCAGGTGAATTAGAACTTCTGGCTGTAGTCGAGGTAGTAGATGCGACCGTCGATGCTGTAGAGATCTTCGTTATAGGTGAAGCCATCGCTCTCGAGGGACGGGCCCGAGTTGAACATGTTCTTCACCCCGACCTGGATCTTGCCATCCCAGGGAGCATCCACGCCGACGTTCAGGTTCCAGGTGGTCTGGGACGCGATGTGGCCCACTTCCTCACCGGTATCGGCGATGTAGTCCTGGCTCTGGGAGTCGATGTAGTTCGCGCTCAGGTAGGTGTCCATGTTCCACCATTGGGGAACATTGACGCCCACACCGGAGCTGAAGCGCAGCTGCGGCAGGCCGTTCTGGCCGATCTTGTCGATGACGGGACCACCGGCGTACAGACCTTCCTTGTACTCGAGGATGTAGGTACCGCCCAGGTCGTAGCGGATGGTGGCGTAGTTCAGGTCGTACTTGTAGTCCACCTTCAGATCAAGACCCGAGGTCTTGAGGGTCCCCAGGTTGACCATGGGCGCGATGGCGCCGCTGATCTTGCCCTGGCTGTTGCGGGTGATGTAGCTGGAGCCGCCGCTGTTCAGCTCGTCATAGATGACGGACTGCAGGGAGTTCAGCTGGATCACGTCCTCGATCTTGATGGTGTAGTAGTCCAGGGAGAGGTTCAGGTCATCCACCGGGCTGTAGGCCACCCCGAAGTTCCAGGTGTCCGCGGTCTCTTCCTTCAGCTCCTCGTTGGAGGTACGGGTGGTGTCGTACTGGCGGTTCGGGCAGTCGGCAGCGGAGATGCCGTTGGCCTCGCAGTAGACATAGTCCTTGGCCGAGTCGGCGGAGTAGGAGTCAGCCGAGTAGAGGTCGCTCAGGCTGGGGGCGCGGAACGAACGGGACCAGGAGGTGCGCAGCATCAGGTTGTCCAGCGGCTGGTAACGCAGGCTCGCCTTGGGGGAGAAGGCGCTGCCGAAGTCGCTGTACTTGTCGAAGCGACCGGCCACGTTCAGCTCGATCTGCTCGGTGATGGGCACCAGGGACTCGATGTAGGCGGCAGTCACGTCACGCACGCCACCGGAGGAGTTGCCTGCGGAGCCGATGATGTTGCCGGCTTCGGACTGGGCGTCGTATTTGTCGGCATAGACCCAGTCGTTGTACTCGGCACCGGCATACCAGCTGACCGGACCGGCCGGCAGTTCACCCATGTCCCACTGGACACCGGCGTACCACTGGTAGAAGTCCATGGTGGAGCGGCGGCTGGTGTCGGCGGCCATGGAGGCCGTGGTGGAGGCGTCGAACTCGCCACCGACGAACTTGCCGTCGGCGACCGCCTGCTGGGCGGCGGACTTCAGTACGTAACCGGTGCCGTTCTCCTTGTTGTCGGTCTTGGAGTACATGTAGCCGGCGTTCCACTGCATGTCGCCGACGCTTTCAGTGGTGATGGTACCCTCGAAGCCCAGGTTCATGCTGCCGGTCATGTCGGTGACCAAGTTGTCGCGGGGGCCGACGTTGTTGAAGCGGTAGTAGGCATAGGCAGCTTCACCCAGCCCCTGGGTGGCGGCGGCATCCAGGCCGTTGTCGGCGAAGAACTGGGCGTTCTTCGGGTTGGCCGGATCGATGGTGAAGGCGCCGGCGGCAGGGGCGAAGCGGCCGAAACTCTCGACCCGGGAGCCGATGAGCTGCGGCACGAAGTCGACGTTGTCGTTGATGTGATAGCGACCGTTCACGTACAGGGTGTCACGGCTGCGGGAGGCCGTGGTGGCCTTGACCTGGCCGTAGTTGAAGTTACAGCCGCCCTCGAACCCGACGAAGGGCTCCTTGCATGAGCCGTCGGCATTGGTGGCGCCGGCCAGGGGGCCGTATTTCCAGATGGGGTCGCCGTTGGCGTCAAGACCCGTGATCCCTTCCACGTTGCGGCCGAAGAGGTTGGGGGAGTCGTTGCCCTGTTTGGCAAGATAGTCACGATCACGGGCGTAGATGACGTCCTTCTTGTCGTGCTCGTAGACCGCCATCAGGGAGCCCTTCTCGCCGGCCACCCCTGCCACGATGGAGCCGCTCTTCTCGTCGCCGCCCTCTTCGCTCGGGGAGCCAATGCGGCCCTGGAAGTCCAGCCCTTCGTAGCCCTCTTTGAGCACCACGTTGATCACGCCACCAATGGCGTCGGAACCGTAGATGGCGGAGCCGCCGTCCAGGTTGACCTCGACCCGCTCAACGGCGGCCATGGGGATGGTGTTGAGGTTGATGGAGGTGCCGCCCATGGTGGGGGAGCCCGCCACCCGCTTGCCGTTCAGCAGGACCAGAGTACGCTCTGAACCCAGGCCGCGCAGGCCGACGGTGGCTTGGGACTGGAAGGAGCTGCCGGAGGCCGGGGAGACGCCGCCAAAGGAGTTATAGGAGGCCTGCTTGAGGTAATCGGCGACGGTCTGCTGACCGGATTGCTCGATCTTCGCCTTGGTCACGGAGACGACCGGGGTGGCGCCTTCCACATCGACTCGGGAGATCCGCGAGCCGGTGACCTTGATTTTTTGCAGTTTTTCGACGTTCTGGCCCTCTTCGGCCAGGACAGGGGTGGCCACTACTGCCGCGCTCGCCAAGGCAAACGCTACGGCAGCAGAGAGTCTGCTTTTCCTAAGCATCGCTAGTATCCTTCCTGATTGTTTTTTGTTTGCTTCCATTACCGCCCTCGTTGGAGCGGTGCGTAAGGCTTATCAAGGTTTGGTGATGGACGTCAAATGGAGCGGCGGGGATGGGGGCAGTAGAGGGAATTAGATGGGAATATGCACTTGATGGAATATTTTTGGCGTTTTATTCCGTAAATGCCGCGTCAACTTATGTAAAGATGTTGTTAGGTTCGATTTTTACAATTTTATTGATTATTTTTGAACTTATCGATAAGTCGCTTGTCACTCCAGTGTCGATATCGAGAAAACGGTTTTTTGTAGTATTTTCATCTGCTTTTGTGGCGAGAGCGTTTTCCGGGGAACGGAGGGTGGGGGCGGCTATCCCTCTTCTTTTATAGGTAAATAAGAAAGCAGTCCGGCTTGTCATTAACTTGTTGATTTTGCTTTGCTTTGCATGGATTAAAACACCTGTGTAATTAATTTTTTAATAATTAAAATCGAGTTGGACGGGTAGGCGTAGCAGTTTTTTATATTGAAGTTGGGTTTTTTGGAAAAAATCATCCGCGGGATATGCTGCGGGGGGACATTCCCGGTCGCAGACCGGGTTCTACTTGATTTTTATTGCAGAGCTTTTACAGTGACCGAGCCGGATTGTCTGTCAATGCCAGTCAATTCAGTGAGTAATGCCAGGTAAGGATAGGCCCGTCACCGGATGTGACTGGCCATAAAAGAACAACAAGGACGAGGTTCCACCATGCTGTCGTATTTCCTACGTCGGATGCTTTTGATCATCCCGACGTTTCTCGGTATCACCCTGCTCGTCTTCACCATCACCCGCTTCGTGCCGGGCGGCCCGGTCGAGCGCATGCTGCTGCAGGCGCAGGTCTCGCAAAACGAGTCCGGCCGCTCCAGTGGCAGCAAGGGGGCGCAGGCACTCTCCGACGAACAGATTGAAGAGCTCAAGGCGTTCTACGGCCTCGACAAGCCCATGCTGGTCGCCTACTGGGACTGGTTGCAGAAGCTGGCGGTGCTGGATCTCGGGGAGTCGACCCGTTATTACGAGCCGGTGTGGGATCTCATCAAGGAGAGGTTGCCGGTGACCGCCTTCTTCGGGCTCGCCACCTTTCTGCTGAGTTATGCCGTCTCCATCCCGCTCGGGGTGGCCAAGGCGCTCAGGCACAACAGCCGCTTCGATTCCCTGAGCTCCATGCTCATCTACATGGCCTATGCGCTGCCCGCCTACGTGGTGGGGATCTTCCTCATCACCGTCTTTGCGTTCCATCTGGAGTGGCTGCCCATGGGGGGCTTCCCGGGGGACGAGTTTGACGGGATGGAGAGCAGCTGGGATCAGATCCGTACCGTCTTCGCCCACGCCCTGCTGCCGCTCATCGCCTACGCCATCGGGGATTTCGCCATCCTCACCATGACCATGAAGAACAGCCTGATGGAGAACCTGTCGGCGGATTACGTGCGCACCGCCGTGGCCAAGGGGCTGCCGTTTCGCAAGGCGGTGACCGATCACGCCATGCGCAACAGCCTGATCCCCATCGCGAGTCACTTAGGGTCGGTGCTCACCGTCTTCTTCGGGGGCTCCTTCCTCATCGAGACCATCTTCAACATCGACGGCATCGGCCTGCTCGGTTATGAGGCCATTGTCGAGCGGGATTACCCCACCGTCATGGGCATTCTGGCCATCACCTCCATGCTGATGCTGGTGGGGAACATTGTCTCCGACATCTGCGTTGCCTTGGTCGATCCCCGCGTGCGGTTTGGAGAGTGAGCATGAACCTGAATCCGGTAACTCTGAAAAAACTCAAGCGCTTCAAGTCGATAAAGCGCGGCTACTACTCCTTTGTCATCTTTTCGGTCCTGGTGGTCATCTCTCTGCTGGCGGAATTGCTGGTCAACAGCCGGGCCCTGGCGGTGAGCTATCAGGGGGAGCTCTATTTCCCCACCTATGGGGACGTGATCCCGGGCCAGCACTTCGGGCTCGACTACGAGTACGAGACCAACTACCGCCAGCTCAAGAGCCAATTTGCGAAGGAAGGGAAGGGGGATTGGGTGTTGCTGCCCCTGGTCCCCTGGAACCCCTATGAACAGGACTTCAAGGAGGAAGCCTATCCGCCCTATGCCCCGAGCCTGGCGGAGCGCCACTTCCTCGGCACCGACACCAGCGGTCGCGACGTATTGGCACGGCTGGTCTACGGCTTTCGCATTGCCATCGGCTTTGCTTTCATCGCGCTGGTGGCGAGCTATGTCATCGGGGTCAGCATCGGCTGCATGATGGGGTTCCTCGGCGGTCGGTTCGATCTCCTGATGCAGCGTTTCATCGAGATCTGGTCCCAGGTGCCCTTCCTCTATGTCATCATGATCCTGGTCTCCCTGGCCAAGCCGAACTTCGGCCTGTTCGTCGGCATCAACGTGCTGTTCGGCTGGATGGGGATCACCTGGTACATGCGCACCCTCACCTACAAGGAGCGGGCGCGGGACTACGTGATGGCGGCGCGGGCCCAGGGGGCGAGCACCAGGCGCATCATCTTCAACCACATTCTGCCCAATACCCTGATGATGATCGTCACCCTGGCCCCGTTTGCCGTGGTGGGCAACATCTCCACCCTGACGGCGCTGGACTACCTGGGCTTTGGCCTGGCGCCGCCGACCCCGAGCTGGGGGGAGCTGCTCTCCCAGGGGATCAACAACCTCGACGCCATCTGGATCGTGAGTTCGGTGGTGGCGGCGGTGAGCCTGGTGCTCATCATGGTCTCCTTCATCGGGGAGGCCATCCGGGAGGCGTTCGATCCGCGCAAATTTACCCGTTATCAGTGAGCGGTGGCGCCTTGCCAGGGCACATCGACAGGACCCTTAATGAAGACGCCCCCAGTGCAGGGGCATGACCAGGAAGTCAAACATGAACAATAAAATCAAATGGACAGGTGCTCTCTTTCTGCTGTTGAACGGATCCTGTGTGTGGGCGGCCAGCCTGCCCGCGGATCTGACGTGGGAGACCAACGACACCGACCCCGTGTTCGCCTCTCCCAAGGCGCTGCCCGGCGGCAACCTCAATCTCTTCGTCGACAGCTTCCCGCTGACGTTTCGCACCGTGGGGCCGGATTCCAACGGCTCGTTCCGCTCCTTCATCCTCGACAACCAGATGAGGCTCATCAGCTTCCATCCCAACACGGGCAACCCCATTCCGGCCCTGGCGAATGCCTGGGCCATCGCGCCGGACAGCCAGACCGTCTATTTCAGGCTCGACCCGCGCGCCAAGTGGTCCGACGGCAAGCCGGTCACCGCCGATGACTACACCTTCGGCTACGAGATGATGCGCTCCAAGGACATCAAGGGCCCCTGGTTCAACAACTACTACACCACCGAGGTGGTGGCGGTGGAGAAGATTGACGACCACACCATCCTGGTCAAGGCGGGCAGCCGCAAGGCCAAGCTCGATCTCCTCAACACCACCGAATTGTGGCCCCAGCCCAAGCACTACTACAAGATGGGCCCGAACTGGGTGAAGCAGTACAACTGGGCCGTGGTACCCACCACGGGCCCCTACGTGATGAGCGACGTGAAGAAGGGCAAGTCCGTCACCTTCAGCAAGCAGAAGGAGTGGTGGGCAAAAGACGATCGCTACAACCAGCACAGGTTCAACCTCGACACCATCAAGGTGCAGGTGATCCGCGACCATAACATCGCGTTCCGCCACTTCCTCAAGGGGGAGCTGGACACCTTCGAGATGATCCTGCCCAACTGGTGGCATGAGAAGGCGGTCACCCCGGAGTACAAGCAGGGATACGTGCAGAAGGTGATGGCCATGACCGACACCAAGCAGGGGGGGCAGGGGGTTCACCTCAACGTGGCCAATCCCAAGCTGGCGGATCTCAACGTGCGGCTCGGTATCCAGCACGCCTTCAACATCGACAAGATGATAGAGACGGTGCTGCACGGCGACTATGACCGCGCTACCACCTTCGGCTCTGGCTTCGGGGCCTTCACCAACATCGCGCTCCCTGAGCGGGCCTACGACATCGCCAAGGCACGGGAGTACTTCGCCAAGGGCGGTTACGGCAAGCAGGGACCGGACGGCATCCTGCAAAACGACAAGGGAGAGCGGCTCACCCTGGCCCTCACCTACACCAGCCAGGAGCACTCCAAGCGGCTGACCGTGCTCAAGGAAGAGGCCAAGAAGGCGGGCCTGGATCTGGAGCTCAATCTGGTGGATGGCGCCACCGGCTTCAAGGTGATGCTGGAGAAGAAACACGAGGCGGCCTGGCTTGGCTGGGGGGGCGGCGGTCTCTATCCGCAATACTGGGAGTCCTTCCACTCCGACAACGCCAACAAGCCCCAGACCAACAACCTGTTCAACGTGGCTGACAAAGCGCTCGACAGCCTGATCGACGCCTACAACGTCGAGTTCGACATGGACAAGCGGGCCGCGCTTTCCCACCAGATCCAGCAGCGGATCTATGATCTCGCCATCTTCGTGCCCGGGGTTCAGCTCAACTACGTGCGAGCCAGCAGCTGGCGCTATGTGATGCTGCCGGAGGTGCCCGCCACCCGCAACACCCCGGATCTGCTCTACTGGCCCATGGATGGCTACCCCCACAGCAGTGGCGGCCTGCTCTGGATCGATCCCAAGGTGAAGGAGGAGACCCAGAAGGCCAAGGCTGACGGCAAGGCGCTGGCCCCCATCACCCTGATCGACAAGACCTATGCACATCATTGATGTGGTCCAGAAGGGAGCAGCAGTCATGCCCAACACACAGGCCACCGCCCCCGGCACCAGCGATCATGAGGGGCAGTCTCTGTCCCCCATCCTCGAGGTGCGGGATCTCGAGGTGGAGTTCGCCGTCGACGACGGCAAGATCAAGGTGCTCGACGGGGTCAGCTTCCAGGTCGCCCCGGGCAAGACCCTGGGGATAGTCGGCGAGTCCGGCTGCGGCAAGAGCGTCACCTCGCTGGCCATCATGGGGTTGCTGCCAAGGCCTCACGGTCAGGTGGTAGGGGGCTCCATCCGCTTTCAGGGGGAGGAGCTGCTCAATCTGCCGCCGGAGCAGATGTACAAGGTGCGCGGCAACCGTATCTCCATGATCTTTCAGGAGCCCATGACGGCCCTCAACCCGGTGCAGACGGTCGGCGATCAGCTGATGGAGGTGTTTCGCCTCCACCGCCCCGATTACAGCAAGGCCCAGCGCCGTGACGCCGCCATTGCCATGTTGAAGAAGGTGGGGATCCCCGAGCCTGCCCAGCGTTTCGCGGCTTATCCCCACAATCTTTCCGGCGGCATGCGCCAGCGGGTGATGATCGCCATGGCGCTGGCCTGCGAACCGGCCCTGCTCATCTGCGACGAGCCGACCACGGCGCTCGATGTGACCATCCAGGCCCAGATCCTGGATCTGATGAAGGAGCTGCAAGCCCAGACCGGCATGGCCATCATCTTCATCACCCACGATCTCGGGGTGGTGGCGGAGCTGTGCGACGAGGTGGTGGTGATGTATGCCGGGCGTGCGGTGGAGCGGGCCGATATCTATGAACTGTTTGACCACCCGCGCCATCCCTATACTCATGGTCTGATGGCCTCGATCCCGCGTCTGGAAGATGTGCCAAAGAGCCTGCTCAAGACCATCAAGGGTCAGGTGCCTGCCCTGCACGAGATGCCGGCGGGGTGCCGTTTCTCCAACCGCTGCCCCCATGCCACGCCCCTTTGCGTGGAGACCATACCGGTGACCGAGCAGTTGAGCGAGCACCACGGGGTGGCCTGCCACCACTGGAAGGAGGTGAGCCTATGAGCGGCCTGGTGTGGGGACGGGGTGTCGCAGGGCAGCCAGGCGGCGGGAAAGCGACCAGGTCGTCTGCTGCCATGAATCGTCGGGGATGGAAGTCATGACCAGCTTGTTGTCGGTAAGCAATTTAAAGCAGCATTTCAAGATGGGTGGCGGTTTCTTGCGCAAGCAATACACCGTCTACGCGGTGGATGGCATCAGCTTTGATCTCAGGCAGGGGGAGACCCTTGGCCTGGTGGGAGAGTCGGGATGCGGCAAGTCCACCCTGGGGCGTTCGTTGCTCAAGCTGTTCGAGCCGAGCGCCGGTTCCATCACCTTCGAGGGGCGTGACATCACCCACCTCTCGCCCAAGGAGATGCGATCCCTGCGTCAGGAGATGCAGATCGTGTTCCAGGATCCCGCAGAATCCCTCAACAGCCGCCACACGGTGGGGCAGATCCTGGAGGAGCCCTTCATCATCCAC
The DNA here is from genome assembly GCF_040907765.1 of Aeromonas sp. s9. Taxonomy (NCBI): domain Bacteria; kingdom Pseudomonadati; phylum Pseudomonadota; class Gammaproteobacteria; order Aeromonadales; family Aeromonadaceae; genus Aeromonas; species Aeromonas sp. s9. The sequence goes on along the minus strand of NZ_JBFOCK010000080.1, from coordinate 51,608 downwards.
GGCAAGGGCAACGCCGAACAGCGCCGGACATGGGTGCAGGAGCTGCTGGAGAAAGTCGGCTTGCCCGGCAGCGCGGTGGATCGCTACCCCCATGAGTTCTCTGGTGGCCAGCGCCAACGTATCGGCATCGCCCGCGCCATCGCCCTCAAGCCCAAGCTGCTGGTGTGTGACGAGGCGGTGTCGGCGCTCGACGTGTCGGTGCAGTCCCAGATCGTGAACCTGCTGCTCAATCTGCAGCGGGAGATGAACCTCGCCATCATCTTCATCGCCCATGACCTGTCGGTGGTCAAGCACATCTCGGACCGGATTGCGGTGATGTATCTGGGCCGGATCGTCGAGCTGGCCGAGGCCCAGGCTCTCTACCTGGCGCCGCGCCACCCCTATACCCAGGCGCTCATCTCCGCCATTCCGGTGCCGGATCCACGGCGGCGCAGCCAGCGCATCCTGCTGACGGGGGATGTGCCGTCCCCCATCTCGCCGCCGAGTGGCTGCCACTTTCACCAGCGCTGCCCCCATGCAACGGATCTGTGCCGCACCCGCTCGCCTGCCCTTGAGGCGTGCGGCGGGCAGGGGCATCAGGTAGCCTGCCATTTCCCCTTGCCCGTGCAGGAGGCGGTGCCACTGGGAAAGGCGATATGATGCCGGCGCCCGCCGCGTCGCAACCGGCATCGCTGCAAGGTGGCACCGAGGAGGCGCAATAAAAGCGGAAACGGAATAAAAAAATGGGGCCTGTGGGCCCCATCTTCATGGTTGGAGTTCAGGTTTGGCCGTGGAAATTCTGGCCCGGGCAGGACAGCGCCCCGATGGGGTGGCTGTTGTGTGGATTGCTGAGTTGTTTTGTAGTTTTATTACGTTGCTAATTTCAACTTCCGGACAGGCGATATCAGGCGCCATAACGGAAGTAGTAATTGCGGGTTGCAGGCGCATAAGTGTCTTTCTCTTCAGCACCTTTCTTGCTGGTTGCACCCTTCAGGTGGAACAGCACTGCCAGATTCTCGAACATATGATGACCTCGTTTCTCTGTGGTTCATGGGTTGTGTGACCTTGGTCACGTTCTGATCCTAGGGGGATATGTGGGCTGGATCAACTTTTTGTGTTGTAAATTTACATAAATCATGGAAAAGGTTTTCAAATGCAGACCTGTTCATGGATACGATTTCAAGCCAGGGCCGCGCGTGGAATCGGGGATATGAGAGAGGTGGCCGAGGAGGGAGCACAAAAAAGATGCCCCGCACTGGGCGGGGCATCGGTATGGTCGTGAGCTGGCTTACTTGGCCGGGATATGTTCCAGCACGTGAACCAGCAGTTGCCAGAAACGCTCGACCGCCGGGATGTGCACCTTCTCCCCCGGTGCGTGAGCGCCACGGATGGTCGGGCCGAAGGAGACCATGTCCCAGTCCGGGTAGGCGCTCTTGAACAGACCGCACTCGAGGCCTGCGTGGATCACCATGACGTTCGGCATCTCGCCAAACAGGGTCTGGTAGCTGCTTCGCACCAGCGCCATGACCGGTGAGTCGACGTTCGGGGCCCAACCCGGGTAGGCGCCGGTGAACTCGCAGCTGGCGCCGGCCAGGGTGAACAGGGAGCGGGTCATCTGCTCGATGTTCTCGCGACCGGAATCGATGAGGGAGCGGATCAGGCACTGCACATAGACTTCCCCCTCGAGTGTCTTGATGACACCCAGGTTGGTGGAGGTCTCGGTCACGCCCGGGATGGCGTCGCTCATGCGCATCACCCCGTTCGGGCAGGCCATCAGGGCATCCAGCAGGCGGCTTTGCAGGGACTCGCTCATGAGCTGGGCCGGTTTCTCCCGGGCGGTGAGCAGCACGGTGAGGTTGGCCTCGGTGGCGGCCAGCTCGCTCTGATAGATGCCGGCGTAGCGGTCCACCAGGGCCTTGAAGTCAGCCACGCTGGCGGCGGGCACCAGCAGGCTGGCACGGGCCTCGCGGGGGATGGCGTTGCGCAGGGTGCCGCCACTGAGATCGCCAAGGCGCACCCCCAGCGGTTCGGCGGCCTTGAGCAGACGGACCAGCAGCTTGTTGGCGTTGCCGCGGCCGCGATGGATGTCGACCCCGGAGTGGCCGCCGCGCAGGCCCTTGACCTGCAGCTCGAAACCTTCACCCTCGGTGGCTGCGACCAGCTCCAGGGGGAAGCGGATATTGGCATCCACCCCGCCGGCGCAGCCCATGTAGACCTCGCCATCCTCTTCGGAGTCGGTATTGAGCAGGATCTCGCCCTCCAGCCAGCCCGCTTCCAGACCGAAGGCGCCGGTCATGCCGGTCTCCTCGTCGGTGGTCAGCAGCACTTCCAGCGGGCCGTGCTTGATGGTCTTGTCGGTCAGCACGGCCAGGCAGCCCGCCATGCCCATGCCGTTGTCGGCACCCAGGGTGGTACCACGGGCGGTGACCCATTCGCCATCGATGTAGGCATCGATGGGATCGGTGGTGAAGTCGTGCTGGGTGTCGGCGTTGGCCTGGGGCACCATGTCGATGTGGGCTTGCAGCACCACGGCCTTGCGGTTTTCCATCCCCGGCGTGGCCGGTTTCTTGATGATGATGTTGCCGACGGCATCTTGCTTGACCGCCAGGCCTTCTCCCTGGGCCCATGCGACGATCCAGGCGCTCAGTTGGGCTTCGTGCTTGGAGGGGTGGGGGATGGAGCAGATCTGCTCGAAGAATTGCCAAATCAACTTGGGAGACAGAGAACTGAGCTGTGCCACGTCGGGACTCCTTACCAGCATGGAAAATGTCGGGCCCCACTCTGCGGGCCGGGGAAGAGGATAACGATAATACAGTCAATCACGCAAAAATGTGAGCGATCAGCGCAAATGACGCTCTGCTTGTGCTGGGAAAGGGAGCATGGATGGCGAACTTCACTACCTGCCTTATTTGTGTCAGCACAACATCAATTTTGTGATGTCGGTCACAAAAATATTGTCTTTTGGGCGCCGGGTGGTAAATTAGCCGCCGTGGCCAGCCCACTTGTCAGGATGACAATCAATGCCTCCAGGGAACCGAAGCAAAGCAAGTGCGCCTCCATGGAACCGAGTGTCAGTTCAAGGATGTGAACCCGCATTAAGGTACGTAACTTGTTAAGCAATCAGGAGTTTATGATGTCAGGCAGCAATTCAACCTATTGGTTTGCCCAATCTCTCTATACCCAGGGCTTCAACTACCCGAATCCCTACGCTACCCGCCGTTAAGGCTCGCAGGCGTCACAGGTAACAGCAGCAGGTGCGTGAGGATCCTCTCCTCCCCCTGCTATTTTTTTGCCCGAAAGTCATTTGGGTGTCGAACGGCTACCATTTCGGTGCCACCGGAGCCCTCCCAAAAGGGCGACAGAGCGGGAGATGGCGGACATTTCCTGTTTTTCGCATACGTTTGCCGCTCAATTTATCCATAAAGAGTGCTATCATACCGGCCCAACAGCCGGCCCGAGCTCGGGAGTCCACCCGAGATGGCCGCCAGCTACACCCTATCCCTGTTCGCATTGCATCCGTTTTTGCCGCCGAGGCGTCAGCCCCGAGGCCGAAAAAGTGCAAGCAAAATTCGGGAAACGGGGTGCCAGAATTGACCTGAACCCGTCTCTTTGCCGGGTTTCGCCTCATAAGTGATTGCTTTATAACTCGTTGAGATCGATAGCATGCCAAAAAAGTTCTATGTATCGTGGGATAACCTGCAACGCGAAGCGCGCCGTCTGGCCCGTCGTCAACTGCCTGTCAGCCAGTGGAAAGGGATCATCGCCGTCAGTCGCGGTGGTCTGGTGCCTGCGGCCCTGATGGCCCGCGAACTTGGCATTCGCAATGTCGAAACCCTCTGCATCTCCAGCTATGACCACGACAACCAGCGCGAGCTGGTGGTGGTGAAGGCTGCCACCACCGCAGGTGACGGTGAAGGCTGGCTGGTGGTGGACGATCTGGTGGACACCGGCGGCACCGCCAAGGCGATCCGCGAGCTCTACCCCAGAGCCAAGTTCATCACCATCTTCGCCAAGCCCATGGGCGAACCCCTGGTGGATGACTTCGAAGTCGCCATTCCGCAGGATACCTGGATTGAACAGCCCTGGGACATGGCGCTGGAGTTCGCCAAGCCGATCTGCGACGAAGCGTAATCGCCCCACCGGTCGCGACCAGTGACTCCCCGGCATTCGGGAGCGGACTGATCCGTCGTGATGCAAGGTTGACCACATTGAGCCCCTTTTGGGGCTCAATGCGTTTCTGGTGTGGCTGCTCGATGTGAAAAGTGGTTAAGATGGGACATTGTTTGAGACAGAAGAGCCACCATTTTGGAACCAAACGACGATACCAATCTGACGGAAAAGCTGTTTACCCGGGTCAAAAAGGTATTGGAAACTTCCGAAGTCTCCAACTCTAGCCCCGTCGACGAGCAAGACAGCGCACTGTCTGACAGCTTCATCGATGGCGCCCTGTCGCCCCGCTGGTATCGCCTGCTGCGCAGACCGACCTGGGCCTGGCAGGGGGCCGATCCCGTCGAGGTGGAGCAGACCCTGGCGCGCATCGCCATGGGGCAGGGGGAGCGCAGTCACGAACGCTATCTGGACACCATCAAGGGCTATGTGCCCGGCAACTGGGTCTATGAGTGGAGTCAGCTCGCCGGCCGTTATTTCAATACGGGGCGGACGCTGCTGGGGGAAGGGGATCGCGCCGCGGCGCTGAAGAGCCTGCTCAAGGCAGTGCGCTACTACTCCATCGCAAGCTACCCCCACCTCAAGCACGACGAGCTGGCGGATCAGGCCCAGTTGCTCGGCAACATGGCCTATCGCGAGGCCGGACGCCTGTTCAAGGTGCCCCTCAAGGAGCTGCAGGTCCCGTTTCGGGGCAAGACCATCCAGGGCTACCTGCATCTGCCCACCACCGAGAAACCTGTGCCCCTGGTCATCGTCAGCGGTGGCATCGATTCGCTTCAGGTGGACTTCCTCAACTTCTATTTCAAGTGTCTCGAGCCCCACGGCATCGGGATGCTCTCCCTGGACATGCCGGGCACCGGCTATGCCGAACACTGGCCCCTGGTGCAGGACACCAGCCGCCTGCACCAGGCGGTGCTCAACTACCTCTCGGAGGTGGCCTGGGTCGATCACCAGCGCATCGCCATGGTGGGGTTCCGCCTCGCCGGCAATGTGGCGGCCCGTCTCGCCTTCGTCGAGCCGTTCAAGCTTAGGACCGTGGTCTGCATCGGTGCCGGCATCAACCAGGTGTTCACCAATCAGGAGATGTTCGCCCGCTGCCCGCGCATGATGCGCGACGGGCTGGCGAACCGGCTGGGGGCGGACGCGGCCCAGTGGGATCTGCTGCGCACCAAGTGTCAGGTCTTCTCCCTCAAGACCCAGGGATTGCTGGGGAGTCGCACTTCCGTGCCGATATTGAGTATCGGGCACAAGAAAGATTTTATTTGTCCCGAGCAGGATGTCCGGGCATTGGCCGCTGCGAGTCGCAACGGCAAGGCGGTGGTGTTTGACAAGCAGCCACTGCTCGAGGTCTATGACGAGGCACTGAAAGAGACGGTAGATTGGCTAAAAAAGCACTTATGTACATGATATAAAACTAAAAATGTAACATCACCATGTGATGGTATGGCTTGTTCAACAGGGAGGTTAGCATGTCAGAAAGAGTGACTTACAAGCGATTGCTTCGGCAGTTCGCGGCCATTGGCCCCTATTTGCGTGAAGACCTGTGCGAGGAGGGCCGTTACCGCTTTGACTGCCTGTCCGTCTGTGTCAGCGCCAAGCCTGCTCCGGACAAGCGGGAGTTCTGGGGCTGGTGGCTGGTGCTGGAGCAGGCGGATCACAGCTTCAGCTACCACTATCAGACGGGGTTCTACAACGCGGACGGGGAGTGGATCGACAAGGCGCTGCCCAAGAAGCATCAGGCGGAAGTGGAACGCACCCTGCAACATTTCTACAAGCTCATCAGCGGCAAGTTGACCCAGCTGGAGTGCACCCTCTCCCCCGCGAAGCAGGTGACCGCCGAACTGAGCGTGACGGCAGCCTGATCCCCAAGCCCCGCATCTTCCCGGTGCGGGGTACCCCGATGCTTTGTCACCGAGCCCGCAACTGCCTGGCGAGGCTTAATTGCCTTGCAGGGCAGGGGGGCCGTGGGTATAAAGGGATTCCTTACTTTTCTAACCCTTCGTTCCCATGGAAAACAGAACCATAGTCGTCAAACTGGGCACCAGCGTGCTCACCGGGGGATCTGCCCGCCTCAACCGTGCCCACATGGTCGAGCTGGTCAGACAATGTGCCGCCTTGCATCGACACGGGCACCGTGTCGTGCTGGTCACGTCGGGGGCCATCGCCGCCGGTCGTGAGCATCTGGGCCACCCTCCGCTGGCGCCTACCCTGCCGAACAAACAGATGCTGGCGGCGGTGGGTCAGACCCAGCTCATCCGGGTATGGCAGGACCTGTTCAACCTCTACGGGCTGCACATCGGCCAGATGCTGCTGACCCGCGCCGACCTGGAAGACAGGGAGCGCTACCTCAATGCCCGCGACACCCTGCGCACTCTGCTTGATCACCGCATCATCCCCGTCATCAACGAGAACGACGCCGTGGCCACCGCCGAGATCAAGGTGGGGGACAACGACAACCTCTCCGCCCGTGCGGCCATCCTGGCGGATGCGGACTTGCTGATCCTGCTCACGGATCAGAAGGGGCTCTTCACCGCCGACCCGCGCACCAACCCGGATGCCCAGCTCATCGAAGAGGTGCAGACCATAGACGACACCCTGCGCTCCCTCGCCGGTGACAGCGTGAGCGGCCTTGGCACCGGTGGCATGGCCACCAAGTTGCAGGCCGCCGACGTGGCGCGCCGCGCCGGGGTGGACGTGGTGATCGCCACCGGCCAGATCCCGGAAGTGATCGGCCGACTCGCCGCCGGGGAGCGGGTGGGGACCCTGTTCCCGGCCCTGGCATCCCCCCTGGAAGGGCGCAAGAGCTGGATCCTGGCAGGGCCCCCTCCTCACGGCGAAGTGCAGGTGGATCAGGGGGCCGTGGCCGCCATGCAGGAGAAGGGCTCCAGCCTGCTGCCCAAGGGCATCGTCGCGGTGAAGGGAGATTTCGTGCGTGGCGACGTGGTGCGTATCCTGGATCCCAAGGGGAGCGAGCTGGCTCGCGGTATCTGCCGTTACGACCATCTGGAGCTGGATCGGCTGCGCGGTGTCCACTCGGATCAGATTGAACAGGTATTGGGTTACGGCTATGGGGCCGTGGCCATCCACCGTGATGATATGGTGCTGCTCTGAACAGGGCGGCACCGCATGAACAAAAGGGAACTGTGATGAGTCTGGAGAAAATGGGGCAGGCGGCCCGTGAAGCCGCCTATCAACTGGCCACCGTCAGTACGGCACAGAAGAACCGGGCGCTGGCGGCCATCGCCGATGAACTGGAAGCACGCAGTGCCCAGATCCTGGTGGCCAACGAGAAAGACATCGCCGCCGGGCGCGAGGCGGGGCTCACGGAAGCCATGCTGGATCGCCTGCTGCTCAACCCGGCGCGCCTTGCCGGCATAGTGGCGGATGTGCGCAAGGTGATCACCCTAGACGATCCGGTCGGGGCCGAAATCGACAGCCGGGTGCTGGAGAATGGCCTGCGCCTCTCCCGTCGCCGGGTGCCCATCGGTGTCATCGGCGTCATCTACGAGGCGCGCCCCAATGTCACCATCGACATCGCCAGCCTCTGCCTCAAGACCGGCAACGCCAGCATTCTGCGCGGCGGTCGCGAGACCTTCCACTCCAACCTGGAGTTGGTGCGGGTGATCCAGCATGCCCTGGCGGCGTCCGGTCTGCCCGAGGCGGCGGTGCAGTACATCGACAACCCGGACAGGGCGCTGGTGGCCGAGTTGCTGCGCCTTGACCGTTACGTGGACATGATCATCCCTCGCGGCGGCGCGGGTCTTCACAAGATGTGTAAGGAGAACAGTTCCATCCCCGTCATCATCGGCGGGTTCGGTATCAGCCACATCTTCGTGGACGAGAGCGCCGATCTGGCGCGTTCCCTGGCGGTCATCGAGAACGCCAAGGTCCAGCGCCCCTCCGCCTGCAATGCCCTCGATACCCTGCTGGTACACGAGAAGCTGGCGGCTACCTTGCTGCCGCAACTGGTGGCTCTGATGAACGAGCGCAAGGTGACCCTGGTGGGAGCGCCCAATGCCATGGCGCTGCTGGCTGGCAGCGACAACCTGTGCGACGCGGGGCCGGAAGATTTCGACACCGAGTGGCTGGGGTTGACCCTGGGGGTCAAGGTGGTGGCGGACGTCAACGAGGCGCTCGCCCATATGCGCGAGCACAACGCCGGCCACTCCGATGCCATCCTGACCAACTCCCTCGCCAATGCCGAGCGTTTCGTCAACGGGGCCGGTTCGGCGGCGGTCTATGTCAACGCCTCCACCCGCTTCACCGACGGCGGCCAGTTTGGCCTCGGGGCCGAGGTGGCGGTCTCGACCCAGATGCTTCACGCCCGTGGCCCCATGGGGCTGACCGAACTCACCAGCTACAAGTGGGTGGGGCAGGCGGATTATCTCAGCCGTGCCTGATCCAGGCACGCTCAGCAAGCAGGACAATGCCGACTCAGGTCGGCATTTTTGTGCTTTTTTATTGCTCGCAATCAATGGCTTGCATATAACTATCCAGCAGGATGCGGTGTCACCCGGGGCATCAGGCCAGCGACAGCAAGGGGAGCAACTTCAAGGATGAAGGGATGGGATAGGAGTGCGTGGTGGGGCAGCCTCTGGCTGAGCCTGCCACTGCTGCTGGGGGCGCTCTGTTTCAGCGGCGCCAGCCACGCCAGCTGGGACCAGGATCTCTATCGTCAGCTCGGCCTGGCCGGCAAGCTCGACAGCCGCGTGTTTCGCAAGGCCCTGGACGGTTACCAGAGCGTGCGCCACAAGCGAAAACCCATTCTCACCATCATCGACTACAGCAAGCCCTCGACCATGCGCCGGCTGTTCGTCATCGACGTCAAGCGCCACAAGCTGCTCTACCACACCTGGGTCAGCCACGGCCGCAATTCGGGGGAGCTGGCCGCCCGCCAGTTCTCCAATCAGATGAATTCCCGGCAAAGCTCCCTCGGGGTCTACCGCACCGCCGAGACCTATCAGGGCAAGCACGGTTACTCCCTGCGTCTCGACGGCCTCAGTCCCGGCAAGAACAGCAATGCCCGCAAGCGCGCCATCGTGGTGCACGGGGCGGACTACGCCAGCCCCAGGCATCTGCAGAAGTTTGACAAGCTGGGGCGCAGCTGGGGATGCCCGGCCCTGCCAAGGGAGCAGTCCAGGGCCATTATCGACACCATCAAGGGAGGGAGCGTCATCTATGCCCATGGCTGAGACCCTGCCCGCGAGCCTGCTGCGAGGGCGTCACCAGGACTGGTGGGCGGCGTTCTACCTTGCCGACGACCTCTCGTTATCCCTCGTGCACCGGTTCTGAGATGAGCATCCCATGGCAATGAACAGCAAAAAGGCCAGCATATGCTGGCCTTGGCGCATCAGGCGGGGATTATTTGCGGACCACCAGCACAGGGCAGGGAGCGTGGCGCACCACGGATTCCGCCACGCTGCCTACCAGCAGGTGGGTGATGCCGGAGCGGCCATGGCTGCCCATGACCACGAGATCCACCTTGTCTTCCTTCGCCTGGAGAACGATTTCATCGGCGGCGCGGCCAAAACGGACCTCGAACTTGGCCGGAATGGGCAGGCAGGCGACCAGTTCCTTGAGCTGACTCTTGGCCTGGCGTTCCATCTCGTGGGTGATCTCGATGGCCGTCATGTGCAGGATCTTGTAGCTGTCGAAGCCGTGCAGCTGATCCACCACGTGGACCAGTTTGAGCTCGGCCTGGTGGGTGTTGGCCATGAAGACGGCGTAGTCGAGTACCGCTCTGGACATCTCGGAGAAATCGACGGGGCAGAGCAGGGATTTGATGGTTGGCATGAGAATCTCCCCTCAAGTTGGGCTACTAATGAATCTTGTTTGCCATGATACGCTGTGGGGCGACAATAACCCTCGACCCGCTCGCAAAATGGGGAAAATGTCGGCCGGGACTCTGTTTTTCTATGCTATCTGTATGCCTGAACGGGCCGTCCGGCGGTGAGCATCTGCCGAGTGCCATATCACTGAGGATATTCATGGTTCGTCTTTTTCTGTTCTGTTGCCTGCTGATCACCTCGTCCGTGCGGGCAGACACCATACACGTCTATTGCGACGACTGGCCCGGCTTCTGTCACCGGGACGGCAAGGGGGTCTATCTGGATGTGGTTCGAGCCATCTATGAACCCCTGGGGCACGAGGTGAAGCTTCACATGGTGCCTTACAAACGGGCACTGGCGGTGGTGTCGAAAAAGGAGGGGGACATGGCGATGGGGGTCTATCGGGGAGAGGTGCCCGGGGTCCATCAGCCCGACTACCCAGACTCGGCTGACTACGTGAGCGTGGTGATGCAAAAGCGCTGGCTGCCGCACTGGGCAGGGGAGCACAGCCTCAAGGAGCAGGAGGTGCTCTGGTTGAGGGGGTGGGCCTTTGACAAGTTCATCCCGGAGCCGATGCGCTGGTTCGAGATAGACAGTCATGAGATGGCGCTGCAATTGCTGATCAAGGGGCGTTACCGCTACTACCTGACCGACGGCGCCCTCTACCCCGAAGGCTCCCTTCCCCCCGAGCTGGTACAGGTATTCCTGCGCTGGATCCCGACCTACCCCATCTTCGCCGATACCCCGAAGGGCAGGGAGTTACACGGGCTCTGGGATCCCGGCATGCGCACCCTGATAAGGCAGGGCAAGCTGGCGGAGATCTATCGGCAGAACAAGCTCTACGACTACTACCAGGACTTTCTCAGGGAGCAGGTGGTGCGGGCGAACAAGCCACAGCCCTAGCTGTCGGGCCTGATAACGTCATCGGGCCCCTCTTGTCCTGCCTCAGCCTTTGGCTCTGAGCGTCTTGGCCAACCGGTCATAGAGGATGACGTTGACCGAGGCGGTGAGGTGCATGCAGCCTGTCGGTCTGGCCACATAGATAACGTCTTGTCCTGCCTTAACCTTTGGCTCTGAGCGTCTTGGCCAACCGGTCATAGAGGATGACGTTGACCGAGGCGGCCAGGTTCATGCAACCCTGAGTCGGCACATAGATAACCTCCTTCACCGCCGCGAAGCGGGCGGGTTCCAGGGTGCCATCCTCCGGGCCGAAGATGTAGAAGGCTCTCTCGGGGTGCACGTAATCCGGCAGGGGCGTGGCCCCCTCGATCAAATCCACCAGCACTGGGGTGCAGCCCTCGGGCACGAAGTCCAGCAGCTCCTCGACCCCGAGCAGGGGGATCTTCTCCACCATCTGCTTGGTGTCGGTAACAAAACGGCGTGCCAGCTCGAAGCGCTGCCCCGTGTAGTAGACCTCGTCCGCCCCGTAGCAGCCGGCGGCCCGCATCACGGCGCCCACGTTCTCCGGGGATTTGGGATTGACCAGCCCGATGGCGCAATAGTCCCCACCCTCCCGGGCATCTGCCCGGTGCTGCCCGGCGGCGCCTTCATCTGACACTTTCATCTCTCTCTCCTGTGTGGTGGCGCATTATACCCCCGGTGGGTCCCTTGCCCAGCGTGCGGGGCGGATTCCCGCAAGGCGGGCCCAACAAGGGGGCGGCTGCACCGTGGCGGCGCAGCCCGACATCCTGATGCGCAATGGCGGCGCCCCTTGCATCCTGGCGCGGGGTTTGCAGTCACTTCCCCATACAAGACGATGAGGCATCCGGACAAAGGCGTCCGTCCCCGCAGGGGGGCGGACGCTTTTTTTATGGGCCCCTCGTCAGACACATGACAAGGAGCAAGGGAATGAAGACCACCTGTGCCTATTGCGGAGTGGGGTGCGGCATCCGGCTGAGCCGGGAGGGGGACAACTGGCAGTTGCAGGGGGATGAGCAGCATCCGGCCAACGGCGGCGCCCTGTGCGTCAAGGGCGCCAGCCTGCTGGAGAGCCTGGCCTTTCCCGATCGCCTGCTCTATCCGCGCTGGATGGGGCAGCGCATCGGCTGGGAGGAGGCCCTGGACACCCTGGCGGAGCGTTTTGCCGCCATCCTGGCCGAGTCCGGGCCGGATGCCATCGGCATCTATCTGTCGGGCCAGCTCACCACCGAGGATTACTACGTCGCCAACAAGCTGATGAAGGGGTATCTGGGCAGTGCCAACGTGGACACCAACTCCCGGCTCTGCATGTCGTCGGCGGTGGTGGCCCACCAGCGCGCCTTCGGGGAGGATCTGGTGCCCGCCTGTTACGAGGATCTGGAGCTCGCCGATCTGGTGGTGCTCACCGGTGCCAACACCGCCTGGACCCATCCCGTGCTGTTTCGCCGCCTGCAGCAGGCCAGGGCGCGGCGCCCCGAGCTCAGGCTGGTGGTGCTGGATCCCCGCCGCACCATGACGGCGGAGCAGGGGGATCTGCATCTGGCACTCAAACCCGGCAGCGACGTGACGCTCTGGAACGGCCTGTGCCGCTACCTGCTCGATGTCGATGGCTGGGACAAGGCCTATGTGGCGCAGCACGTGAGCGGCTTCGAGGCGTTGGCGGGGGCGCTGGACGATCCGGCCTGGCAGTTGGACGAGGTGGCCCGCAGCTGCGGCCTCTCCCGCAGCGACCTGCTCGGTTTCTACCAGCTCTTTGCCCGTACCCCCAAGACCGTCACCCTGTTCTGCCAGGGGATCAACCAGTCCAACCAGGGGGTGGACAAGGCCAACGCCATCATCAACGCCCACCTGATGTGCGGTCGCATCGGCAAGCCGGGGGCGGCTCCCTTCTCCATGACGGGGCAACCCAACGCCATGGGCGGGCGCGAGGTGGGAGGGCTCGCGACCCAGCTCGCCGCCCACATGGGCTTTGGCGAGGCCGAGTGCGATCGGGTACAGCGCTTCTGGGGAAGCCCGACCATGGTGCGCGGGCAGGGGCACAAGGCCGTCGAGCTGTTCGAGGCTGTGCACCGGGGGGAGATCCGCGCGCTCTGGGTGCTCGGCACCAACCCTGCGGTCTCCCTGCCGGACGGCAACCGGGTGCGCGAGGCCCTGAGCCGCTGCGAGCTGCTGGTGGTCTCCGAGGTGACGGCCAACACCGACACGGCGCGCCTCGCCCACCTGCTGTTGCCTGCCGCAGCCTGGGGAGAGAAGAGCGGGACCGTCACCAACTCCGAGCGCACCATCAGCCGCCAGCGCGCCTTCCTGCCCCTGCCGGGGGAGGCCAGGCCCGACTGGTGGGCCCTGACCCGGCTCGCCCGTCGGCTCGGCTTTGGCGAGGGGTTCGCCTATGAGCACGAGCACGAGATCTTCTGCGAGCATGCCGCCCTCTCCGGGTTTGAGAACGACGGATCCCGCCAGTTCGACATCTCCGGGCTGGCGGGTCTCACCCGTGCCGAATTCGAGGCCCTTTCTCCCCTGCGCTGGCCCGTCAACGCTGACTGGCCCCAGGGGAGGGCCCGCCTGTTCGAGGATGGGCGCTTTGCCACCCCGGATGGCCGGGCCCGCCTGCTGCCCCTGGCCCAGCGCTTCCCCGAGCAGCCAGCAACGCTCCCGCTTGCAGGGGCTGTCTCCCTGCTCCTCAACAGTGGCCGCCTGCGGGATCAGTGGCACACCATGACCCGCACCGGCCACGTGCCCCGGTTGCAGGAGGCCGAGCCCTGGCCCAGGGTGCGGATGGGGGCCGCCAGCCTGCTGGCGCTTGGCGTGAAGGAGGGGGATCTGGTGCGCCTTTGCAACGGGCTTGGGGAGGCGCTGCTGCTGGTGGGGCTGGATGAGGGGCTCAGGGAGGGGGAGGCCTTCCTGCCCATGCACTGGACCGACAGCCAGTGCAGCCAGGGGGCGGTCAACCGCCTCATCGCCCCCGTGGTGGATCCCCTTTCCGGCCAGCCGATGTTCAAACAGGGGCGGGTGCAGGCCAGGGCGCAGCTCACCCGCTGGCAAGGGCTCTGGTGTGGCCGGGGTGAGTGGCGCGAGCCGGTGGACTGGTGGGCCAGGCGCCCCCTGCCCGAGGGTAACTGCACCCTGCTGGCCTCCTGGTCAGAGAGCACAGAGTGCCTGTGGCAACGGCTGGGGGCCGAGGGGCACTGGCTCAGGCTGCCCATGAAGGAGGGGTGGCTGGCCGTGGCCCTGGCCGGAGATCGCATCGAGGGGATCCTGCTGGTGGGAGAGCGGCGCCCGGACATCAAGGTCGACCTGCTGGCCAGTCTGCTCGGCACGCCGCTCCAGGCGGGGGCCCTGAGCCAGACACTGAGCCAGGCCCTGGCCGGGGAGAGCCGGCTGGTCTGCTCCTGCCTGCGGGTCTCGGAGCAGCGCATCGTCGATGCCATCACCCGGCAGGGGGTGAGCGAGCTGGCGGGGCTGCAGGCCCTGCTCGGCTGTGGCAGCAACTGCGGCACCTGTCTGCCCGAAATCGACAAGCTGTTGATCAAACATGTTTTCCTGGCATCCGCTTAGTGCGGTGCCAGGACACAAGGAGCCTGAGATGAGCCAAATCAGTCTGGTGGGAGCGGGCCCCGGGCCCCTCGAATTGTTGACCCTGCGCGCCCTGCACCGTCTGGAGGCGGCAGAGATCGTGGTCTATGACCGCCTGGTGGGGAGCGAGATCCTGGCCCGCATTCCCCACGGGGCGGCCCGCTTCGACGTGGGCAAGCGCTGCGGTGAGCCGAGCCCGACCCAGGAGGAGATCAACGCCCTGCTGCTGGCCCTGGCCCGCACGGGCAAGCGGGTGGTGCGTCTCAAGGGAGGGGATCCCCTGGTGTTCGGGCGCGGTGGCGAGGAGGCGCTGCACCTGGCCCGGCACGGCATCGAGGCCGAGCTGGTGCCGGGGATCACGGCGGCCCTGGGGTGCGCCGCCAGCAGCTTCATTCCCCTGACCCACAGGGGGCTGGCCCGCTCTCTGACCCTGGTGACGGGGCACCTGATGGACGAGCGCGACTATCAGGGCTGGCACGGGCTGACCCGGGCGGGCCACACCCTGGTGTTCTACATGGGGCTGGAGCGGGCGGCCCGCATTCGGGAAGGGATGTTGAGGGCGGGGGCCCCGGGCGCGCTGCCGGTGGCCCTGGTGGTGGCTGGCTGCAGCCCCCGCCAGCAGGTGCACGAGGCCACGCTCGATGGCCTGGAGCAGGCCGCCCGTGCCCTGCTGGGCCAGAGCCCGGTGCTGATCATCATGGGGGAGGTGGTGCGGCTGCGCGCCGAGCTGCAGGGGCTGCTGACGGAGGCCCTGGAACGGGTCGCCTGAGGGGCGATTTTCCCTCTACCCCCACTACCTCCTGATAGATAAAAAGGAGGTAGATTCAAAGAGTTGGCCTTCATGTTGCGGTATTTTCGCCAGACAGAACGCGATCGTCGCCGGCAAGGAGCGCCATGACTACTTTTTCCACCCGGGGCCAGGACGGCCCCGCTTCCCGGCTGTTGATCCACGCCGATGACCCGGGCCAGGCGAACCGCCTGGCCCTGCTGGTCAGTCACTACGGCCATCAGCCCGAGATCCTCGATACCCGCCAGTTGCTGACTCCGACGCAGAGGGGGGATGCCCTGCTCGTCAGTTGCCGCCAGTTCAGCGCCGAGGTACGCCTTGGCCTCTCCCTTTGGCCCGACATGCCGCGCCTCTTGTTCTGCGAGCGGCTGGGGGGCGATACCCAGCTCGCCCTGTTGCAGCAGGGGGTGTTGCTGGTGCCCCACCCTTGCGGCGAGCGTGAGCCGGTGGAGCAGTGGCTGCGCCTGGCCCGCAGTCAGCTCGCCATGGTGCAGGCCCTGATGCAGACCGAGAGCGAGCTGCGCCAGAAGCTGGAGGATAGGCGGCTCATCGAGCAGGCCAAGGGACGCCTGATGCGCCATCAGGGGCTGGACGAGGACGAGGCCTATCGCCTGATGCGCAGCACCGCCATGAGCCGTCACCTGAGCCTGGGGGAGCTGGCGCGGCAACTGCTGCAGGCTTTGCCCGCCTGAGCGCTCCCGTGGCCAACCGTTTTGGTGCAACTGCGCCTAATTGAGGCAAATTTGAGGGAGGATCAGGGCACCACAGGCCGCAAAGGGCCGCCTGATGCACCCTGGACGAGCTGGCACGGAAAGTGAATAACAAAAACACGATAGCAATGAAGTAACGATGCGCAGTGAGGGGCCGGTCAGGTCACTCACCCGCAACAGGGCAAAGAAGCCCCGCCGATCCCGGATCGGCGGGGCTTTTTTTTGGTCGCGACGCACCTTGGGTCGCAGCGCTGCAACGAGGTGGCACTGCGATTCCAGGCAGCCTGGCGCCATGGCCCTGACCCGGAACCGAGGGAGGAGATGCAATGAACGGACGACAAGGATGTGCGGGGCTGCTGCTGGCGGCGTTGTCGCTGCCGGTGCTGGCACTGGGAGCCCCGGAGCAGGAGGAGCTCAGGCTCGGCTTCATCAAGCTGACCGACATGGCGCCGCTGGCGGTGGCCTACGAGCGTGGCTATTTCGAGGATGAGGGACTCTACGTCACCCTCGAAGCCCAGGCGAACTGGAAGATCCTGCTGGATCGGGTGATAGACGGCGAGCTGGACGGTGCCCAGATGCTGGCGGGCCAGCCCCTGGCGGCCCACATCGGCATCGGCACCCAGGCCGAGCTGGTGACGGCGTTTGCCATGGATCTCAACGGCAACGCCATCACGGTGGCCAACAGCGTCTGGGCCGCCATGGCGCCCCAGTTGCCCAGGCCGCAGGCGGGCCAGGTGCCGCCCCCGGTGAGCGCCGCCGCCCTCAAGCCCGTGGTGGCGGAGTATCGCCAGGGGGGTAAGCCCTTCAACATGGGGATGGTCTTCCCCGTCTCCCCCCACAACTACGAGCTGAGGTACTGGCTGGCGGCAGGTGGTCTGCACCCCGGTTTCTATGCACCCCGGCTCGGCGACAACTCGGGCCAGCGCCAGGCGGACGTGCTGCTGTCGGTGACGCCGCCGCCCCAGATGCCCGCCACCCTGGAGGCGGGCACCATCGCTGGCTACAGCGTGGGGGAGCCCTGGAACCAGCAGGCGGTCGCCAGGGGCATAGGGGTGCCCGTCATCACGGATAACGAGATCTGGCGCAACAACCCGGAGAAGGTGTTCGGCGTCACCCGGCAGTGGGCCGAACGTCACCCCAACACCCATGTGCGGCTGGTGAAGGCGCTGCTGCGGGCGGCCTGGTGGCTGGATGCAGACGACAACGGCAACCGGCGCGCGGCGGCCAAGCTGCTGGCCAGACCCGAGTACGTGGGGGCGGACGAGCAGGTGATCGCGAACTCCATGACGGGCACTTTCGAGTACGCCAGGGGGGACAAGCGCCAGGTGCCGGATTTCAACGTCTTCTTCCGCCACCACGCCACCTATCCCTACTACTCCGACGCCATCTGGTATCTGACCCAGATGCGGCGCTGGGGCCAGATCCCCGAGGCCAGACCGGACGCCTGGTTCGAGCAGGTGGCCAAGGCCGTCTATCAACCGGACGTCTATCGCCAGGCCGCCGAGGCGCTGATCGCCGAGGGCAAGCTCAAGGCCAGTGACTTCCCCGACTTTGCCAGCGAGCAGGGCTATCGCGGCCCCCAGGATGGCTTCATCGACGGCCTCATCTACGACGGCCGCCACCCCAACGCCTACCTGCAACAGTTCGCCATCGGCCTCAAGGGCGATGAGCGGGTGCAATGAGCAAGGAGATCCCGATGAAACGACACACATGGCCCCTCATCCATTTAAAAGCCATCAACTGGAAAATCATGGTGCAGCCCCTGCTCGGCGTGCTGCTCTTCCTCGGCCTCTGGCAGTGGGGGGCGAGCCAGGTGCAGACCAGTCTGGGCACCCTGCCGGGGCCGCTCGCCACCGCCAGCCAGCTCTGGTCCCTCGGGCAGGAGCATCTGCAGGAGCGGGAGAAGGCGGCGGCCTTCCTCGAACGCCAGCAGGTGCGCAACGCCGAGCGACTGGCGGCGGATCCGGCGGCCGAGGTGAAGCTGCGTCCCTACACAGGACGTCCCACCTTCTTCGATCAGATAGCCACCAGCCTGCTCACCGTGCTGTGCGGCTTCGCGCTGGCGACTCTGATCGCCATTCCGTGCGGGGTGCTGCTCGGCATGAACCAGGGGCTCTATCGCGCCGCCAACCCGGTGATCCAGCTGCTCAAGCCGGTGTCGCCGCTGGCCTGGCTGCCCCTCATCACGCTAGTGGTGAGCGCCCTCTACGCCAATCCCGCCCCCTGGCTTGCCAAGTCCTTCCTCACCTCGGCCCTGACGGTGACCCTCTGCTCCCTCTGGCCGACCCTGATCAACACGGCGGTCGGCGTGGCGGGGCTGGATGGGGATCTGCACAACGTCAGCCGGGTGCTGCGCCTCTCCTTTGTGACCCACGTGCGGCGCATCGTGCTGCCAGGGGCCCTGCCCATGATCTTCACCGGACTGCGGCTCTCCCTTGGGGTGGCCTGGATGGTGCTGATCGCGGCGGAGATGCTGGCCCAGAACCCGGGGCTCGGCAAGTTCGTGTGGGACGAGTTCCAGAGCGGCGGCTCTGCGTCTCTGGCCCGCATCATGGTGGCGGTGATCACCATAGGCCTCATCGGCTGCGCCCTGGACAGGGGCATGCTGGCCCTGCAGCAGTGGTTGTCCTGGGACAAGCGTCAGGTGCTGCGTTAATCACATTCCTATTCAGGCAGGAGAAGAGCCAATGAAGAGTTATCTGGAGATAAGCGACGTCGGCATCTCGTTCGAGACGGAGCAGGGCAGCTTCGAGGCCTTGAGCCGGGTCAACCTGCGCATCGAGAAGGGGGAGTTCGTCTCCCTCATTGGTCACTCGGGCTGCGGCAAGAGCACCGTCCTCAACCTGGTGGCCGGGCTGCTGGAGCCGACCCTGGGGGGCATCATTCTCGATGGTCGCGAGGTGGCGGGCCCGGGGCCCGAGCGGGCCATGGTGTTCCAGAACCACGCCCTGCTGCCCTGGCTCAGCGTCCAGCAGAACGTGGCGCTGGCGGTGGCCCAGGTGGAGTCTGACAAGCGGGCGGTGGCGGAGCGGGTGGACTACTACCTCTCCCTGGTGCAGATGGATCACGCCAGCCAGAAGATGCCCCACGAGCTGTCGGGGGGGATGAAGCAGCGGGTCGGCATCGCCCGCGCCCTCTCGCTCTCCCCCAAGGTGCTGCTGATGGATGAACCGTTCGGCGCCCTCGATGCCCTGACCCGGGCCCATTTGCAGGATGCCCTGATGGCGATCCAGGCGGAGCTTGGCAACACCGTCATCATGATCACCCACGACGTGGACGAGGCGGTGCTGCTCTCCGATCGCATCGTCATGATGACCAATGGCCCCAGTGCCACCGTCGGGGAGATCCTGACCGTGGACCTGCCAAGGCCCAGGGACAGGGTCGCCCTGGCGGACGATCCCCACTACCACAAGCTGCGCCAGCAGGTGCTGCGCTTCCTCTACGAGAAGCAGCGCAAGGTGACCCCCCTCAAGGCAGCCGGGCAGGTGCGCAGCAAGCTGCGCGCCTGAGCCCGCCGGATTCAAGGAAGAGAGACATGACTGACAAAGAGCAACAGTGGGTGACAGGGGGCGGCATGGACCTGCTCGGTCGCCAGAACAGTGGTTCCGCCGACACGGCCGACAAGCAACGGCTGCTGGTAGTGGGTAACGGCATGGTGGGCCATCACTTCGTCGAGCAGCTGGTGGCGGCCGGCGGGCTGACGCGCTTCCAGGTGACGGTGTTTGGCGCCGAGCCTGACCCCGCCTACGACAGGGTGCATCTGTCCGAGGTATTCGGCGGCAAGGCGCCCCAGGCCCTGCGCATGGCGGATCCCGCCTGGTATGAGGAGAGCGGCATTGCGCTGCGACTGGGGGCCGAGGTGGAGGTGCTCGACCGGGCGGCCCGCACCCTGACGCTGGCCAACGGCGAGCAGTTCCCTTACGACCGTCTGGTGCTGGCGACCGGCTCGGTCCCCTTCGTGCCCCCCATCCCCGGTCATCAGCGAGAGGGGTGCTTCGTCTACCGTACCCTGGGAGATCTCGCCGCCATCCGCGATGCCTGCGCCCAGGCCCGCAGCGGCGTGGTCATCGGTGGCGGCCTGCTGGGGCTGGAGGCGGCCAACGCCCTGCGCTTGCTCGGCCTCAAGACCCAGGTGGTGGAGTTCGCCCCCAGGCTGATGCCGGTGCAGCTCGACGAGAGCGGCGGCGCCGTGCTGCGGGACAAGATCCAGGCCCTCGGGGTCGAGGTGCTGGTGGAGAAAGCCACCGAGTGCATCGAGCAGGGGGAGCAGGCCCGTCATCGCCTGCGTTTCAAGGACGGTTCCCACATTGAGACCGACGTGCTGCTGTTCTCGGCGGGGATCCGCCCCGCCGACACCCTGGCCCGGCAATCCGGGCTGGAGGTCGGGGAGCGCGGCGGCATCTGCATCGACGACGGCTGCCACAGTTCGGATCCCGCCATCCTCGCCATCGGCGAGTGCGCGCTCTGGCAGGGGCGCATCTTCGGCCTGGTGGCTCCCGGCTACCAGATGGCCCGGGCCGCAGTGGCCAGTCTGTGCGGCGGCGAGACCCGCTTTATCGGGGCCGACATGTCCACCAAGCTCAAGCTGATGGGGGTGGACGTGGGCTCCATCGGCGATGCCCACGCCAACACCGCCGGCGCCCAGGAGTTGCTGCTGCTGGACAGGGTCAACGGCATCTACAAGAAGCTGGTGACCGACGGCGAGGGCAATCGCCTGCTCGGCGCCATCCTGGTGGGGGACGGGGCCGATTATGAGCGGCTGCTGCAGTACTACCAGAACGGGGTGGCGCTGCCCCAGCCGCCGCTCTCCCTGCTGGTGGGGGAGGCAGGGGCCGCTCCCGCGCCCCTGGTGCTGCCGGACAGCGCCATCCTCTGCTCCTGCCACAACGTCAGCAAGGGGGACGTGGTAGCCGCCGTTCGGGCGGGCAATCACGAGCTGTCGGCGGTGAAGAGCTGCACCAAGGCCGGCACGGGTTGCGGCGGTTGCAGCAACCTGCTCAAGCAGGTAGTGGATCAGACCCTGGCAGACCTTGGCGTCGAGGCGGACAAGGGGTTGTGCGAGCACTTCGCCTACGGCCGTCAGGAGCTCTATCACCTGGCCCGGGTGGGCGAGCTGAAGAGCTTCGAGGCGCTGCGGGACAAGCACGGCCAGGGGTTGGGGTGCGACATCTGCAAGCCGACGGTGGCCTCCATCCTGGCGTCCCTCTGGAACGAGCACGTGCTGGAGAAGCCCCACCGCGCGTTGCAGGATACCAACGACGCCTTCCTTGCGAACCTGCAAAAGGACGGCACCTATTCGGTGGTGCCGCGCATCCCGGGGGGGGAGATCACCCCGGAGGGGCTCATCACCATCGGCGAAGTGGCGCGCAAGTACGGCCTCTACACCAAGATCACCGGCGGCCAGCGCATCGATCTCTTCGGCGCCCGGGTCGACCAGCTGCCCGCCATCTGGGGTGAGCTGGTGGCGGCGGGCTTCGAGACCGGTCAGGCCTACGGCAAGTCGGTGCGCACCGTGAAGTCCTGCGTGGGCTCCACCTGGTGTCGTTACGGGGTACAGGACTCCATGACCCTGACCCAGACCCTGGAGCACCGCTACAAGGGACTGCGGGCGCCACACAAGCTGAAGTTTGCGGTCTCCGGCTGCACCCGGGAGTGCGCCGAGGCCCAGAGCAAGGACATAGGCGTCATCGCCACCGAGCGGGGCTGGAACCTCTATGTGTGTGGTAACGGCGGCATGCGGCCGCGCCACGCCGACCTCTTTGCCACGGATCTCGACGAGCAGACCCTGATCCGCTACATCGACCGGCTGCTGATGTTCTACGTGCGCACCGGGGACAGACTGCAACGTACCTCGGTCTGGATGGAGAACATGGAAGGGGGGCTCGACTACCTAAAGTCGGTGATCATCGAGGACAGGCTCGGCATCGGTGCCGAGCTGGAGGCCATGATGGAGGGGATAGTCGGCACCTGGCAGTGCGAGTGGAAGAGCACATTGGCGGATCCGGACAAGCTCAAGCTGTTCGAGGCCTTCGTCAACCGGCCCGAGGACGAGACGCCGCCGCGCCGTGAGGAGCGGGGGCAATGGGTGCCGGATATCGCTATCAAGGAGGTGGTATGAGCGACATAAAAGAAGAGACCTTACAGTCAGAACTTGGAGCCTGGCATAGGGTATGCGAGCTGGCGGCGCTGCCGGAGCAGGCCGGGCGCAGCGCCTGGCTGGAGGGGCGGGTGCTGGCGCTGTTTCGCCTCGGGGAGCATGTCTATGCCCTGGACGGGGTGGATCCCCTGGCCGGCGTGGCGGTGCTGGGGCGTGGTCTGGTGGGGGATGCCGGTGGGGAGCCCGTGGTCGCCTCGCCCCTTTACAAGCAGCGCTACGCCCTGATGGACGGTCGCTGTCTGGACGATCCTGCCCTGAGCGTCGCCTGCTGGCCGGTGCGACTGGAGGGGAGCGAGGTCTGGGTACAGCTGGGGTGAGTGGCTCCATCTGAAAACCGTTTTTCTATCACCGGGCTTGCCCGGTGATTTTTTGTGCGCGACCCGACATTTCTTGCACGAGAGGATGGCGGGAAAACGTTTTTCAGAAATAATGGACAAACGTTTGCAGCTGGATGTTTGTCTATGACGGAACGTGAACAAGAGATCCTCGCCCTGCTGCGCCAGGATCCCATGATTGCCCAGCAGGAGCTGGCGGACAGGCTCGGCATCAGCCGCTCCGCGCTGGCGAGCCACATCTCCAGCCTGATGCGCCAGGGCTATGTGCAGGGGCGCGGCTATGTGCTGCGCGAAGGCCCCTACGCCGTGGTGATAGGCGGCGCCAACATGGATATCTGCGGCTGCAGCCACGACAACCTGCGCATCGGGGATTCCAACCCGGGCCGGGTACGCACCTCCGCCGGTGGGGTAGGGCGCAACATCGCCGAGAACCTGGCGCGCCTTGGTACCGACACCCGGCTGTTGACTGCGGTGGGCAACGATCAATACGGCCACCACCTGCTGGAGGTGAGCCAGCGCGCCGGGGTCGACGTGCGCCAGGTACTGGTACTGGAGGGTCAATCGACTTCCTGCTACCTCAGCCTGCACGATGGCAGCGGCGAGATGAGCTGCGCCGTCAACGACATGGGGATCATCGAGCAGCTCACCCCGGCCCGGCTTGCCCCCTTGAGCGGCTTCCTCGGCGCGGCCCGGCTCTGGGTGCTGGACACCAACCTCGCCACCCACACCCTGGACTGGCTGTTCGAGCGCCAGGGGGAGCACATCATCTTCGTGGACACCGTCTCTGTGGCCAAGGTGGAGAAGATCCGCCCCTGGCTGCACCGCATCCACACCCTGAAACCGAACCGCACGGAAGCCGAGCAACTGTGTGGCTTCACCATCGCCGGGCCCGACACCTGGCCCATGGCGGCGGCCTGGTTCCACCGCGCTGGGGTGCAGCGGCTCTTCCTGAGCCTCGGCGATCAGGGGATCTTCTACAGCGACGGGGCGTGCCAGGGCCATCTGCCCGTGCTCGGCAGCCCGGTCGTCAACGTGACCGGCGGCGGCGATGCCTTCATGGCAGGGCTGGCCCACGCCTGGTTGCAGGAGCAGGACATCGTCGAGACGACCCGGTTCGCCCTCGGCTGCGCCGCCCTCACCGTCAATTGTTCCGATACCGTCTTTTCCGGCCTATCCAAGGCCGCCGTTGAACGCATGCTGGAGGAGTACCCATGTTGAACGCTTACCTCGATATCCAACCGGTCGTCGCCGAAGCTCTTGCCGCCGGCAAACCCGTCGTTGCCCTGGAGTCCACCATCATCTCCCACGGCATGCCCTATCCGCAGAACGTGGAGACGGCGCGCCAGGTGGAGCAGGTGGTGCGGGACAACGGCGCCGTGCCGGCCACCATCGCCATCATCGACGGCCGCCTCAAGGTGGGCCTGGATGCGGGGGCCCTGGAGGCGCTGGGCAAGGCCGGCCACGCCGCCATCAAGTGCAGCCGCCGTGACATCCCCTTCGTGCTGGCGAACAAGGGGATGGGGGCCACCACGGTGGCCTCCACCATGATAGTGGCCGCCATGGCCGGGATCCGGGTGTTTGCCACCGGCGGCATCGGCGGCGTGCATCGCGGCGCCCAGGAGACCTTCGACATCTCGGCTGACCTGCAGGAATTTGCCCAGACCCCGGTGGCCGTGGTCTGCGCCGGTGCCAAGTCGATCCTCGACATCGGCCTGACCCTGGAGTACCTGGAGACCCAGGGGGTGCCGGTCATCGGCTACCAGACCGAGGAGCTGCCCGCCTTCTATACCCGGGAGAGCGGCTTCAAGGTGGATTACCGCCTCGACACCCCGGCGGCGATCGCCGAGGCGCTGCGCCTGAAGTGGGAGCTGGGGCTGGCGGGAGGTGCCGTGGTGGCGAACCCCATCCCGGCCCAGTTTGCGATGCCGAAGGCGGACATCGACGCGGCCATCAAGCAGGCGCTGCGGGAAGCGGACGAGCAGGGGGTCAAGGGCAAGGAATCCACCCCCTTCCTGCTGGCCCGGGTGTGCGAGCTGACCGGTGGCAACTCCCTGGCGGCCAACATTCAGCTGGTGCTGAACAACGCTGCCCTGGGTGCAAAGATTGCCGCCAGCCTGTAACCGGTAGTCCGGGCGTACGACTGACCGGTGGCAACTCCCTGGCGGCCAATATCCAGTTGGTGCTCAACAACGCCGCGCTGGGGGCGCGCATCGCTGCCAGCCTGTAAACACCTTTGCGAAAGATGCAAAAGAGGGCCAACAGGCCCTCTTTTTATTGCGCGAATCGGTGAGATAACCTCCTTATTCCAGCACCAGTCGCCCGTTGAGAGGTTGGACGGGGCGGTTGTTGGGGTGGTGCATCACCGCCTTGAAGGCATCGATCTGGGCCTGGCTGGCCTGGACCGGCTCCTTCATCACCAGCCAGCGCACTCCTTCCGAGCAGGGTGGGGTGGTCAGGGACCCGCTGAAGCGGTAGTAGTCGTGCTGGGCGGGCAGCAGTTGCTCTGCCGAGATGGGTTCCTTGAAGGCATGGATCTCCCCCGCCTTGGCTGGCAACACCTGCCAGGCCTGGCTCAGGGCCCCATTGGCCTGGCCCGGCTCGAACATCACGGCGACCACCGCCAGCTCCCCCTTGTCATTGGCATGGACCAGGTGACCCTCCAGGGGGTAGGACCTGCCTTCGATGAGGTTTTCGCTGGGGGCGTGGAAGTGGAACTGCTTGAGCTCGAAGTGCATGCCGTCGAGCTCAAGGGTGCTGCCGGGGGCATAGTTGACCTGCACCGTGTGGCCGTTGTTGACCAGCGTCTTGCCACCCGCCTGATAGTGGAACTGCAGGGGGGCCAGATCGGCCTTCACCAGACCCGAGAGGTTGACCGGCGACTGGTTGCTGCCGGCACACTGGCCATATTCCGGGGTCAGGCTGGCCCATTTCGCCGGGCCGGCCTCGCCGCTGTATTCCCAGTGTGTGGTGGCGGCAAAGGCGGCAGGGCAGAGCAGCAGGGCGCCAGCCAGCAGGGACTTTTTCATCATGCATCCTTATCCTGATTGAAAAGCACGGCCATTCCTGGCCTTCCGGCAGGAAGGCCTCATCAATGGCATCGTTGGAAACGCAGGGTACGCGGTGCCAGACCGGATTAATTGTTATGAAAGGTCTGTCGTCATCGTTATTTGAAGCGTGGCATGAGGCGGCGCCATGATGTATTCCGGCAACGGGGCTCGCTTATTCATGAAGGAGAAATCCTGCGGGCATTTTCGCAATGAACGGCCCCCTTTCATGGCGTCCCAAATAGATGACGGGCTGATTCTAGAGGGCTTTTCATGGCTCCGTTTGATCTCGAGCAAACAAGCGCGGACTAATTATCGGGCTTGAGGATCCCTTATTTCGCTGGGATTTGTTCGATATTCCCTGACCCGGTCAGGGGCGTGCGTGGCGGGAGCCGGGCGCTGCGCTGACAGAGTGCCTCGGTGTTGACCCCTTATCCCTCTGATAGTGCAGGAGAAATTCCCCCCTCATCACAGTGACGGCGGGATGGCAATCCCCCGGTTGGCGGCGCCTTGTTTGCGGTTTTGCCGTCCTCTTCACATTTCCGGATTGCTCGCTATTTGTGCGATTGCCTTACTCATCCGACCTGGTGTCAAATCACTCCGCCTAACACAAGGAGTGGCATAATAATGAATAATATCAATAAATTAGTTCTGGCTATCGGATTCACTCTCACCACCTTCCCGAGCCTGGCGGCGGGATTCCAGTGCGGGGAGCACGTTACCCTGGGGGTACCCGGTCAATCCAGTCAGCTGTTGTGCCGGGAGGGATATGCCGCCGGGTACAACTACGACACCAAGGTCTCTGACTGGGTCTCTTACCGGATGACGGCCGCCAGCGCCCAGGGTCAGGTGCCGCGCAAGGATGCCTTCGCCGAGGACAAGGAGGTGCCGGTGCAGTTTCGCGCCACCCTGTCGGACTACAAGGGCTCGGGCTATGACCGCGGCCACCAGGCGCCGGCGGCGGACATGCGCTCCACCGCCAACACCATGAAGCAGAGCTTCCTGCTCACCAACATGACCCCGCAACTGCCAGCGCTCAACCAGGGGGCCTGGCGCATCCTGGAGGAGAAGACCCGGCAGTGGGCCATCACCTACAAGAGCGTGCAGGTGATCACCGGCCCCATCTTCACCCACTCCGATGGCGCCATCGGCAACGGCGTGACCGTGCCCCACGCCTACTACCGGGTGGTGATGGAGCTGGCGGGCAAGCGGGCCATCGCCTTCATCCTGCCGCAAGATAACGTCTCGGCCAGCAAGCTGGCGGACTATGTGGTGACGGTGGATGAGGTGGAGGAGCAGACCGGACTCGACTTCTTTACCGAGCTGCCTGACGAGGAGGAAGAGGCCATGGAGTCGCGGCTGTCGGCCATGTGGGGCGGTTAGCGCGTCCGGCAGGGGTAACAGGGGCCCAGGCCCCCGTTACCCACACGGGCCTCCGGCCATTGTCATGGCCCCTGGTACAGGGCCAGTACAGCTTTGGTCTGGCATCGGGCCCTTATCATGACTCCTTTTTTCAGGAGGCATCATGTCAGCGCTGTTTTCCCTTCACTCCTCGTCCACTCTTGCCCGCGCGTTGCGCATCTGCGTACCCATGGCGCTGCTGGGGGCTGCTGTTCCCCCGGCCATGGCCGACGAGGATATCCGCTTGGGGCAGACCATTCTGCTCGGGGTCGGCGATCATCCCGCCATCATTCCCATGCTCGCCTGCCGGCCGACCAAATCCA
The DNA here is from genome assembly GCF_040907765.1 of Aeromonas sp. s9. Taxonomy (NCBI): domain Bacteria; kingdom Pseudomonadati; phylum Pseudomonadota; class Gammaproteobacteria; order Aeromonadales; family Aeromonadaceae; genus Aeromonas; species Aeromonas sp. s9. Next base: position 24,386 of record NZ_JBFOCK010000080.1, on the reverse strand, counting down.
TCATGGTCAAGGCAGGGCGGGAGTTGACCCTGGAGCGGGTCAAGGTGTTCTACGGCAACGATCGCAGCAAGACCCTCTATTTCGACAAGGTGTTGAAAGAGGATCAGGAGTCGGGGTGGCAATCCCTCGGCAGCCGACTCTGCATCAAGCGCATCGAGGTGTACGGCAATTCGGAAGGGAGCAGGGCAGGGGTCAAGGTGTACGGGCGCAAATGAGCGAAGGGCGGGGGAAATCCCCGCCCAGTGCTTATTTCTTCGGGCGGAACGGCTTGATGATGGCCTCGTCGCACTCGAGATAGGGCCCTTCCATCAGGTCGATGCAGTAGGGAATGGCGGGGAAGACCGCATCCAGGCACTCGCGGATCGATTTGGGCTTGCCCGGCAGGTTGACGATGAGCGAGCTGCCGCGCAGGCCGGCGGTCTGGCGCGACAGGATGGCGGTCGGCACGAACTTGAGGGACTCGGCCCGCATCAGCTCGCCAAAGCCCGGCATCATGCGATCGCACACCGCCTCGGTGGCCTCCGGGGTCACATCCCGCCTGGCCGGCCCTGTGCCCCCCGTGGTAACGACAAGGCAGCACTGCTCATCGTCCACCAGCCGAACCAGAGTCGCCTCAATCTGATCCTGCTCGTCGGGGATCACCTGATAGACGGGCTCCCATTCCGAGGTCAGGTAGGCGTTCAGGGTGTCGATGATGGCCTTGCCGGAGAGATCTTCGTAGATGCCTGCACTGGCGCGATCGCTGACGGTGACGATACCGATTCTTGCCTTGCTCATGGTCTGCCCTTGGTTGCCGCAATAAAGTGGTAAATAAAATAACATAATCAGTGAGATATGTTAAACCGCCGGATGGTACAAGGGGAGGGCGTCGAGCCTGGGAGAGAGTCGAATGAAAAACAATTTTGAGGAAAGTTCCTTAATAAGGCATAAGGCCGAGAAAAATGGCGCTGAAATTTTATAAAAAAACTGACGCAGGCCGGATTCGGTTAATTTCATGAATCATAAGGAATAAATGATTTTTTCCGCCAACGATGCGCAATCCGTGCCAAAAACCGGACTCCTGTGGCTCGGCGGTGAATGGCCCAAAATCGCCACCATCCTATATAACCTTCCCTAGGGACAGTGAAATAGTGATGTGCCCGGCGTCGTTCCATTCCATGGGCGAGGTCCGGCCAGGAGGGTATATGGAGCTGCCTGATTTCGATACCCTGAAGTACTGGGCGCTGGCCGAGCCGGAGCGACTCGACGCGCTGCTGCACCAGCAGATAGAGACCCTGATCGCCCAGGTGGGGCCAGAGCGGCAACGTCGGTTGCGAGGTCTGCAATTTCGCATCGACTGCCAGCGCCGCCTGGCAAGAAACAACCTCGACAGCTGCATCCGGATAGCCAACATGATGCATGACTCCGTCTACGCCATGCGCCAGCACATTCTGGATCTGCAGAACGAATCTTGTCAGGAAATGGCAGAGCCCCCGCTGCCGGATAATGTGATAGCGTTTTCCAGTTATCTGAAACGGAAATAATTAAAGGCCCTGTTCAAGATATAAAAAAACAGGGTGTTTATTAATTTGTTTCACCTCTTTTCAAACAAGTTGTTAAGCAAGTTGGGTGAATTGTTTTTTATTTGCTGCAAATATTCCCCGGGCGGCTGAATAATAGTGACCAGTGCCCGCAGTCCGATAGAGATGGATGAAGGTGTATTTATTTTGGGGTAATATCCAGACACATTTCATCTTGCTATGACTCAAAGGGATCATGAGAAGCATCACACCAGGAAGGGTGCTGTCGCGAGAGCAGCAGACGGAGATCACCCGGATCATCGTCAAGGCGGGCCAGATGCTGGCCCAGTTTGGGGCGGAGAGCCGCATCATCGAGCAGACCACGGTCCGCCTGGGCATGGCGCTCGGGCTGGAGAGCGTCGAGATGGCCATCTCTTCCAGCGCCATCGTCCTCACCAGCCTCTACCAGGGCAGTTGCGTCACCACCACCCGCCGGGTGCGGGAGCACGGCATCAACATGCAGGTGGTGTGCGAAATCCAGCGCATCTGCATCATGACGGAAAAGTCGCTTATCGGCGCGCGCGAGGTACGTCAGCGCCTCGAGGCCATCACGCCGTTCCACTATCACCCCTGGCTGGTGGTGCCCATGGTGGGGCTCTCCTGCGGTGCCTTCAGCCTGCTGTTTGGCGGTGACTGGCCCATCTTCCTGGTGACCTGCTGCTCGGCCTCGGTCGCCATGCGGGTGCGCCAGCTCATTGCCCGCCATCACCACAGCCCCCTCATCAACTTTGCCGCCACCGGTTTCATCGCCACCCTGCTTGCCTCCAGCGCCACCTTCTTCGGCTGGGGCGAACAACCCTATCTCGCCATGGCCGCCAGCGTGTTGCTGCTGGTGCCGGGGTTCCCGCTCATCAATGCGGTCTCCGACATGGTGAAGGGTTACTTCAACATGGGGCTGGCCCGCTGGGGCACGGCGACACTGCTGACCATCAGCGCGGCCATAGGGATCATTCTCGCCATGTCGGTGACGGGTATCTGGGGGTGGAAAGTATGAAGATCTTTGACGTTGTATCGACCCTGTTGATCGGGGCAAACCGGCTATCCATCAGCGAGCGGAACCATATCGGGATCATTCTCGCCATGTCGGTCACCGGGATCTGGGGGTGGAAGGTATGATGGAACTGCTCTGGCTGCTGGCCAAGGATGCCTTCTGGTCGGCCATTCCGGCGGTGGGCTTTGCCATGCTGTTCAACGTGCCGCCACGGATGCTCAAATATTGCGCCATGGGGGGCGCCTTGGCCCACAGCCTGCGTACCCTGCTCATCCACTACGGCATGCCCATCGAGTGGGCCACCCTGGCAGCGGCGACCACGGTCGGCTTTGTCTGTGTCTACTGGTCGCGCCGCCTGCTGGCACCACGCCCGGTGTTCAGCGTTGCCTCCATTATCCCCATGATCCCGGGCAGCTATGCGTTCAAGACCATGATCGCCATCGTCGAGCTCAATATCTCCGGGGTGACCATGGAGCTGCTTCAGAGCGCGGTGGAGAACGGCCTCAAGGCGCTCTTTATCGTGGGGGCCCTGAGTTTCGGTTTGGCGATCCCCTCTCTGGTCGTGTACCGTAACCGCCCCATTATCTGACGACGGTGCGAGAGGTTGACCCCATGATGATTTCCATGATTGCCGCCATGGCCCAGGACAGGGTGATCGGCCTGGACAACCAGATGCCCTGGCACCTGCCGGCGGATCTGGCCCACTTCAAGCGGGTCACCCTGGGCAAGCCGGTGCTGATGGGGCGCAAGACCTTCGAGTCCATCGGACGGCCGCTGCCAGGCCGTCGCAATCTGGTGATCAGCCGCAATCCCGACTACCGGGCCGACGGCGTGGAGGTCATCGACTCGGTGGAGGCCGCGCTGGCGCTGCTGGCGGGCAGCGACGTGGCCGAGCTGATGGTGATCGGGGGGGGGCATCTCTACGGCCAGCTACTGCCACGGGCCGACAGGCTCTATCTGACCCGCATCGATCTGGCGGTGGAGGGGGATACCCGTTTCCCGGCCTTCGACGAGAATGACTGGTCCTGCATCGAGCGCGAGTCCCATCACCCCGACGAGAAGAACCCCCATCCCTACTGTTTCGAGACCTGGCAGCGGCGCTGAGCCCTCTGATGCCATGAAGAGCCCCTTGCGACAGCCGGGGGCTTTTTTGTGCCCTGTTGCCGCAAAGAGAAGGGGGCTGAACCGGCATGGTTGAAGGTGCCTGAAGCAATATCCAGAATGCGTGACATTAAAATGATTAGTTATGTAACTAATAAGCCATTCATCGCTCCGATGGGCGCAGTCGTCCCCACCCTCTCTTTTCGCCTGCTGCTAACGCCTTTTAATCATTAATGAAATGTGCTGAAAGTGCATCGATACTGTGGCGACCCTGTCTGTTATAGGCGTTTTTATCGTGATTTAATGGATTTTTATGAATAAAAATAACCAATAAAAATCAATAATTTAAATTTAATCCTTTTAGGGTGGCTTCAATTGGTTCTTTTGTTTGGGCGTAATATTGCTTAGTGTTAAAAGTAATTGGCTCACGTTCGACGGTTTGCCAGGCAAGGCGTCGGCCAAGAAAAAAGGACAATATGACAGTCAAACTCGAGGTCAAATCCCTCTACAAAATCTTCGGCGATCAGCCGGATAAAGCGTTCAAATTGCTGGCGAAAGGGCATGATCGCGCCAGTATCCTGAAAAAGACCGGACAGACCCTGGGGGTCCAGGATGTCAATCTGGCCATCAACGAAGGGGAGATCTTCGTGGTGATGGGACTCTCCGGTTCGGGCAAGTCCACCCTGGTGCGTCTCTTCAACCGGCTGATCGAGCCGACCCGCGGCCAGGTGCTGATCGATGGTGAGGACATCGCCGCTATCTCGGAGCGCGAGCTGCGCCAGGTGCGTCGCAAGAAGATCAGCATGGTATTCCAGTCTTTCGCCCTGATGCCGCACCTGAGTGTGCTGGAAAATACCGCCTTCGGGCTGGAGCTGGCCGGTGTACCGCTGGCGGAGCGCCAGCAGAGCGCCCGTCAGGCGCTCCATCAGGTGGGGCTGGGACAGTGGATAGAGGCTTATCCGGATGCCCTCTCCGGCGGCATGAAGCAGCGGGTCGGGCTGGCCCGGGCCCTTGCCAATGACCCCGACATTCTGCTGATGGACGAAGCTTTCTCCGCGCTGGATCCCCTGATCCGCACCGAGATGCAGGACGAGCTGCTCAAGCTGCAGGCCAGTCAGCAGCGCACCATCGTCTTCATCTCCCACGATCTGGACGAGGCGATGCGCATCGGCGATCGCATCGCCATCATGCAGGATGGCCAGCTGGTGCAAGTGGGCACCCCGGACGAGATCCTGAACCAGCCCGCCAACGACTATGTGCGCGCCTTTTTTCGCGGTGTGGATCTGGCCCATGTGTTCAGCGCCCGCGACGTGGCCAGCCGCAAGCAGGTGCCCCTCATCAAGAAACACACCACCGACGGGCCGGGCAACGCCCTGCGCCAGCTCAAGGAGCTTGAGCGGGAGTTCGGGTACGTGGTGGATCGCAGCCGTCGCTTCCTTGGGGTCGTCTCGGTGGAGTCGCTCGGTCAGGCGGTAAGGGCCAAAGGCAGCCTGGAGCAGGCGTTGCTGGCGGACATCCAGCCCATTCTGGCGGACACCGCCCTCAATGAACTGATCAGCCAGGTGGCGGCCGCTCCCTGTCAGGTGCCCGTGGTCGAGGAGGATGGCACTTACCTCGGCCTCATCTCCAAGGCCAATCTGCTCAACACCCTGGACAGGAGTACCCCGGCATGAAGCTGATGAATCCCCATTTCTTGCTGAGCGGGCTGCTGGCCCTGGTGCTGCTGGCGAGCCCTTCCCTGCGGGCCGATGAGGTGGCGGCAGACCCCTGGAGCGCGCCTGCGTCCGCCGAGGTGTCCGATCCCTGGGGCAGTACCGACACCCAGGCTACCGACTGGCAGAACCAGATCGAAGCCGCCGACACCACAACCGCCATCGACTGGCTGGATCCCTTCCAGCAGGCGCTGGTGCCGCTGGATACCTGGGTGGAAGGGGGCATCGGCTGGCTGGTGGAGAACCTGCGGCCGCTGTTCCAGCTGATCCGCGCACCGGTGGAGCTGACCCTGAACGCCATGACCCATCTGCTGCAGACGGTGCCCTCCACCCTGCTGATGGGGCTCCTGGCCCTGCTTGCCTGGCAACTGGTGAACGGCCGCATGGCGCTCGGCACGCTCGTATCTCTTGTGGGGATCGGGCTCATCGGGGCCTGGTCCGATGCCATGGTGACCCTGTCCCTGGTGCTGACCTCGCTCTTCTTCTGTGTGCTGCTGGGGTTGCCCACCGGCATCCTGCTTGCCCGCAGCGAGCGGCTCTCCACCTGGACCCGGCCGCTGCTGGATGCCATGCAGACCACCCCGGCGTTCGTCTACCTCATCCCTATCGTGATGCTGTTTGGCATCGGCAACGTGCCCGGGGTGGTGGTGACCGTCATCTTCGCCCTGCCGCCCATGATCCGGCTCACCATGCTGGGCATTCGCCAGGTGCCCACGGATCTGGTGGAGGCGGCCCACTCGTTCGGTGCCAGCCCCTCCCAGTTGCTGTTCAAGGTTCAGCTGCCGCTCGCCATGCCCACCATCATGGCCGGGGTCAACCAGACCCTGATGCTGGCGCTCTCCATGGTGGTGATCGCCTCCATGATCGCGGTGGGGGGCCTCGGCCAGATGGTGCTGCGCGGCATCGGCCGGCTCGACATGGGGCTCGCCTCCATCGGCGGCCTCGGCATCGTGCTGCTGGCCATCGTGCTCGACCGCCTCACCCAGGCGATGGGGCAACCGGATCGCACCCGTACCGGCCGCTGGTATCAGCATGGCCCCGCCGCCCTGCTGCTGCGCCTGGCCGGCCGTGACAAGAAATCGATTACAAAGGAGTAAACGCATGAGACCGATCACCAAAGGATTGACCCTGGGCACATTGCTGCTGAGTGCCCAACTGCTGAGCCCGCTCGCCATGGCCAGCGCCGAGTTGCCGGGGGAGGGGGTTCGCGTTCAGCCCCTGCAGAGCTCCTTGCCGGAAGAGGCCTTCCAGAGCCTGCTGGTGAGCAAGCTGATGGCGCGTCTGGGTTACGATGTCCAGCCCGCCCAGGAGGTGGACTACAACGTGGCTTATGCCTCGGTGGCCCAGGGAGACGGCACCTTCCTCGCGTTCAACTGGGTGCCGCTGCAGGACAACAAGTACGAGCAGGCGGGGGGCGACAAGGTGTTCTTCCGTGAGGGCACCTATGTGGCCGGTGCCGCCCAGGGGTACCTCATCGACAAGAAGACCGCGACCCAATACGGCATCACCAACCTGGGCCAGCTCAAGGATCCCGAGGTGGCGGCGCTGTTTGACGGGGATGGCGACGGCAAGGCCGACCTCATCGGCTGCAACCCCGGCTGGGGCTGCGAGGGGGCGATCAACCATCACCTCGACGCCTTTGGCCTGACCCCCACGGTGGCCCACAAACAGGGCAACTACGCGGCGCTGATTGCCGATACCCTGGCTCGCTACCAGGCCGGCAAGCCGGTGCTCTATTACACCTGGACCCCCTACTGGCTCAGCAGCGAACTGGTGCCGGGCAAGGATGTGGTGTGGCTGGAAGTCCCCGCCGACGCCCCGGATGCGGCCAAGACCCGCTTGCCGAACGGCAAGAACTACGGCTTTGCGGTGAACACCATGCACATCGTTGCCAACAAGCGGTTTGCCGAGGCCAATCCGGCCGCCGCCAGGCTCTTCTCCATCGTCAAGCTGCCGCTGAATGACATCAACGTGCAGAACGGCCTGATGAACAAAGGGCAGAACAAGCCGGCGGACGTGGAGCGTCATGCCGACGCCTGGCTCAAGGGCCACGAGGCACTGGTGAACGACTGGCTGAATCAGGCGCGCGCCGCCGCCATGTAATGAGGGGTGGAACGTCGCCCTTCTGCGCAAAGAAAAACGCCCGGCAGTTGCCGGGCGTTTTTTTGTGGGCGGGGCGCAGCACATGGCCGGGCCGGGGGATCAGATGCCGGAGCCGTCGTTCTCGCCGTTCTCCTCGTGCAGGCCGCACTCGCGCTTGAGGCCGAAGAAACGGGTCTGCTCCTCGCTCATGCCGGGCTCCCACTTGGTGGTGGTGTGCACGTCGCCTACCGACAGGTAGCCCTGCTCCCACAGCGGGTGGTAGGGCAGGTCGAACTCCTTGAAGTAGTAGAAGACGTCCTTGTTGCTCCAGTCGATCACCGGCAGGAACTTGAAGCGGCCGCGCTGGATGGCCAGCACCGGCAGCTTGCCCCGGCTGCCGGACTGCTCCCGGCGCAGGCCCGAGAACCAGGTGCGGGCACCGAGCTCGTTCAGGGCGCGGTCCATGGGCTCCACCTTGTTGAGCTGGTTGTAGCGGGTGATCCCCTCCACCCCCTGCTCCCACAGGAGACCGAAGCGGGCCTCCTGCCAGGCCGGGCTGAGTTCGGCCCGATAGATCTTGAGGTTGAGGGCGAGACGCTCGGTCAGCTCGTCGATGAAACGGTAGGTCTCGGGAAAGAGATAACCGGTATCGGTCAGCACCACCGGCACGTCGGCCCGCTCGCGGCTCACCAGGTGCAGCATCAGCGCCGCCTGGATGCCGAAGCTCGACGACAGCACGTGCTCCCCCGGCAGGTTGGCCAGGGCCCAGCGCACCCGCTCGGGGGCGCTCATGGCGTCCAGCTCCCGGTTGAGGGGGGCCAGCGCCTCGGTCTGCTCCTCGCGGCTCAGGACCAACAGGGCGTCAAGGTCGAGTCGGCCGTCGGCGGTGCGCGCCAGCCGGGCTGTATCAGTCTGTTCAGGCTGCATAGAAGTCCCTCGCGGAGTCGATGACCGGGGCTATGATGCCGGCGCGAATGACGAAATCGCCGAAGCACTCGCCCGGGTTGCGATCCTTGGCCCAGCGGCCGATCAGGGTGTCGAGCTCCGCCAGGATCTGCGGCTCCGTGATGTTCTCCAGATGCAGGCGCGGGATGCGGGTCCCCTCGAGGTTGCCCCCCAGGTGCAGGTTGTAGCGACCCGGCGCCTTGCCCACCAGCCCCACTTCCGCCAGCATGGCGCGACCGCAGCCGTTGGGGCAGCCGGTGACCCGGAAGATGATGGCGTCATCCGCCAGACCGTGCTTGGCCAGCAAGCCCTCGATGTCGGTGACGAAGGCGGGCAACATGCGCTCGGCCTCGGCCATTGCCAGCGGACAGGTGGGCAGGGCCACGCAGGCCATGGACTGCTTGCGCTGCTCGCTCACGCCGTCATCCAGCAGGCCGTACTGGCGCGCCAGGGCTTCGATGCGGGCCTTCTCACCGGCAGGCACGCCCGCGATGATGAGGTTCTGGTTGGCGGTCAGGCGGAAGTCACCCTGATGCACCTTGGCGATCTCCAGCATGCCGGTCTTGAGGGGCTTGCCCGGGAAGTCCAGCAGGCGGCCGTTCTCGATAAACAGGGTCAGGTGGTGCTTGCCGTCGATCCCCTCCACCCAGCCGAAGCGATCGCCACGGCTGGTGAATTCATAGGGGTGAACCGGCCCGAACTGGATGCCGGCGCGGTTCTCCACCTCGGCCTTGAAGGCCTCGACCCCCACCCGTTCAAGGGTGTACTTGGTCTTGGCGTTCTTGCGGTTGACCCGGTTGCCCCAGTCGCGCTGGGTGCTGACCACGGCGGCCGCCACCTCCAGCACGTGGGAGAGCGGAATGAAGCCAAAGTCGCTCGCCTTGCGCGGGTAGGTGGTGGTGTCGCCGTGGGTCATGGCCAGACCGCCCCCCACCAGCACGTTGAAGCCCACCAGCTTGCCGTGTTCGGCAATGGCCACGAAGTTGAGATCGTTGGCGTGGATGTCCACATCGTTGTGGGGCGGGATGACCACGGTCGTTTTGAATTTGCGCGGCAGGTAGTTGGAGCCCAGGATCGGCTCCTCGTCACCCCCCAGCTTCTCGCCATCCAGCCAGATCTCCACGTAGGCGCGGGTCTTGGGCAGCAGGTGCTCGGAGATCTTCTTGGCCCACTCGTAGGCCTCCTGGTGCAACTCGGACTCCACCGGGTTGCTCGTGCAGAGCACGTTGCGGTTCACGTCCCCCGCGGTGGCGATGGAGTCGATACCGGTGCTGTTGAGGGTCTGGTGCATCAGCTTGATGTCGCGCTTCAGTACCCCGTGGAACTGGAAGGTCTGGCGAGTGGTCAGGCGGATGCTGCCGTACATGCTGTGTTCTTCGGCGAACTTGTCGATCACCTGCCACTGGGCCGGGGTGATGATGCCGCCGGGCAGGCGGGCGCGCAGCATGACGTTGTGCAGGGGCTCCAGCTTCTGGGCGGCGCGCTCCGGGCGGATGTCGCGGTCATCCTGCTGATACATGCCGTGGAAGCGGATCAGCTGGAAGTTGTCGCCGTTGAAGCCGCCGGTGAGCGGGTCCTGCAGATCTTCGGCGATGGTGCCGCGCAGGAAGTTGCTCTCGCGCTTGAGGCGTTCGTTGTCAGCCAGCGGCCCTTCGACCGGTCCCGGAATAAGTTGTTTGCTCATCAATAGACATCCCTTTGATAACGTTTGGCACGACGCAATTCGCTCAGATACTCTTCTGCTTCCTCACGGCTCTTGTGGCCGTGTTCCGCAATCACTTCCAGCAGGGCTTCCTGCACATCCTTCGCCATGTGGTTGGCGTCGCCACACACATAGAAGTGAGCGCCTGCTTCCAGCCACTGGTAGAGCTCAAGCCCTGCCTCGCGCAGGCGGTCCTGCACATAAATCTTGTTGGCCTGATCCCGGCTGAAGGCCAGGGAGATCTTGGACAGCAGGCCCGATTTCACATAACGCTGCCACTCCACCTGATAGAGGAAGTCCTGGGTGAAGTGGGGATTGCCGAAGAAGAGCCAGTTCTGGCCCTCTGCCCCCTGTGCTTCCCGCTCCTGCAGGAAGGCGCGGAACGGGGCAATGCCGGTGCCCGGGCCCACCATGATGACGGGGGTGTCGGGATTGGCGGGCAGGCGGAAGTTGTCGTTGTGCTCCACGAACACCCGGACCTCGGCATCTTCCGGCAGACGGTCCGCCAGATAGGAGGAGGCGCCGCCGCTTCGCACTGTGCCATCTTCTTGGCGGTAGCGCACCACGCCGACGGTCAGGTGCACCTCTTCTTCCACCTCGCTCTGGGCGGAGGCGATGGAGTAGAGGCGGGGGGTGAGGGGGCGCAGCAGTGCGATCAGTTGATCGGCACTCAAGGAAGCCGGGAAGCGTTTCAGTACGTCCACCACCTGGGCGCTGGCCACCAGGGCGTTGACCTGGGCCTTGTCACCGGCCAGATCTTTCAGCGCCGCGTTGTCCGTGATCTCGGCGAGGCCAGTGATCAGGCCCCCGTGCAACCGGGTCAGCTCGTAGTGACGGGTCAGCGCCTCGCGCAGGCTGCCATGGGGGGTGGCCTCGTCACCGGTCAGATCGGTCAGGGCCAGCACTTCCCCCACGAGATCGGCGTCGTTGTAGAACCAGATGCCGAGTGCGTCCCCCGGTTGATAGGTGATGCCGGACTCTTCCAGGTTGATCTCGATGTGACGGATGTCCTTGGTGGAGTCGCGGCCGGTGATCTTCTGGTTCACCGAGAGTCTGGCCGGGAAGGGGTTCTCCTTGTTGTACTGGCTGTGGCCGACGGCGGCCTGCACCGAGCCCGCCACACTGGCAGTCGCGGCGCCGGCAGAGAGGGTGGCGGCGACCGCCGCAACGGCCTGCTCGCCCCAGGCCTTGGCGGCATCCTGATAATCCACATCGAGGCTAGCTAGCTCATGGATGCGCTCGGCCCCCGCTTTGGCGAGGAAACCATCGAAATCCTTGCCGGTCTGGCAGAAGAACTCATAGGAGCTGTCACCCAGCCCCAGCACGGCAAACTTGAGCCCTTCCAGCTTGCCGACCTTGCCTTTTTTAAGCTGCTCGAACAGATCGACGGCGCTCTCGGGGGGCTCCCCCTCCCCGTAAGTGCTCACTACCACCAGCAGGTGGCTCTCTTTCTTGAGCTGCTTGGGTTTGTAGTCCGCCATGGAGGTGAGGGTCACCGGCAGGCCGCGGGCCTCGGCCTGGGCCTTGATGGCGCTGGCCACGCCCTTGGCATTCCCGGTCTGGGAGCCGTAGAGAATGGTCAGGCTGCCGCCGGGAGCCGCGACTTCTGCGCCTGCGCTCGCCACGGGCTGGACGCCCGCCTGGGAGAGGCCGTAGAGATAACCGCTGACCCAGGCCAGTTGCTGGGTATTGAGGGTGGTGAGAACTTGGTTGAGCTGGCGCTGCTGTTCGTCAGAGAGCGGGCTCAGGGTGGGGGCTGTCAATGGCATCACACATGTCTTCCATGGTCTGATTTTTGGTCAGGGTAAGGGGTGTAATGAATAACAACAAAGAATAAAAATATCTTCTTTATGCGATTTATGAATTTATAAAGCCAAAATCCATCTCAGCCCCGGGGCGCCCGTGATATAAAAATGGCCTTGCCGAGCCCCCTGTCCCGGTGATCTCTCATGCCCCAAGGAGCAACCATGTCCCGTCTCTATCATGTCAACGCCTTCAGCCATCACCCCTTCGCAGGCAACCCCGCCGTGGTGGTGCTGGGGGAAGCGCGGCCCGACGCCGAGCTGCAGGCCATGGCGGCGGAGTTCAACCTCTCTGAGAGCGCCTTTCTGACCCAACTGGGGGAGGGGCATTACGGGTTGCGCTGGTTCACCCCGCAAGTGGAGGTGGACTTGTGCGGCCATGGCACCCTGGCGGCGGCCCATGTGCTGTGGCAGACGGGGAAGGTGTCAGGGGATCTCCCCATCCGCTTCGCGACCCGCAGCGGTGAGTTGGTGGCCCGGCGGGAAGGGGAGTGGATCTGGCTCGACTTTCCGCGTATCTCTCTGGCTCCTCTTGAGCTGGATCCTGCCTATGGGGCTGCCCTCGGCTGTCAGCCGCTGCAAACCCTGGCGGCCGGGGCCAAGTTCCTGCTTGAGCTCGCCAACGAGGAAGAGGTCCGCGCGCTCACCCCCGATTTTCACGCCCTGCGGGCGCTGCCGGGCCGGGGGATCATGATGACGGCGCCATCGAGCCGGAAGGAGGACGACTTCGTCTCCCGCTATTTCGCCCCCTGGGTCGGAGTGGACGAGGATCCGGTGACCGGCTCCAACCACTGCGCCCTGGTGCCCTTCTGGGCAGAGCGGCTCGGCAAACGGCAATTGCGGGCCCGCCAGATCTCGGCCCGGGGCGGGGATCTCAGGCTGGAATTGCAGGAGGAGCGGGTGCTGATGGCGGGCCGGGCACTGACCCTGTGGCAGGGGGAGTGGCTGCTGCCGCCTGGCGTACCAGCGGACCGATGACCGCTCGTCACGGTGTGACTTCTGCATAAAAAAACGCCCCGCAATTGCGGGGCGTTTTGATTGCCATGGACGGCAGCGTTTTGCTGCGGCCCTGTTTCTGCGGCGCTTACTTTTGTGGACGCAAGGCCGGGAACAGGATGACGTCGCGGATGGTGTGGCTGTTGGTGAACAGCATCACCAGACGGTCGATACCGATACCCTGACCGGCGGTCGGCGGCAGACCGTGTTCCAGCGCGGTGACGAAGTCGGCGTCGTAGAACATGGCTTCGTCGTCCCCTGCGGCTTTCTGGTCAACCTGGGCCTGGAAGCGCTCGGCCTGATCTTCCGCATCGTTCAGCTCGGAGAAGCCGTTGGCCAGCTCGCGGCCGCCGATGAAGAATTCGAAGCGGTCGGTGACGTCCGGGTTCTGGTCGTTGCGACGGGCCAGCGGGGAGACGGCAGCCGGGTACTCGGTGATGAAGGTCGGTTGCAGCAGCATGTGTTCCACGGTCTCTTCGAAGATCGCGGTGATCACGTGGCCCAGCTCCCAGCTCTTCATCAGCTCGATCTTCAGACCCTTGGCGACGGCGGTGGCCTTCTCCAGGGTGGCCAGATCGTCACGGGTCACACCCGGGTTGTACTTCAGGATGGAGTCAACCATGGAGAGGCGCTGGAACGGCTGACCGAAATCGATGGTCAGACCCTCTTCGCCCTCTTTGGCGTAACGGATCTGGGTGTCGCCCAGGATGTCCTGTGCCAGGGTGCGCAGCATCTCTTCGGTGAGATCCATCAGATCGATGTAATCGGCGTAGGCCATATAGAACTCGAGCATGGTGAACTCGGGGTTATGGCGAACGGAGATGCCTTCGTTGCGGAAGTTGCGGTTGATCTCGTAGACACGCTCGAAACCACCGACCACCAGACGCTTCAGATAGAGTTCCGGAGCGATACGCAGGTACATGTCGATGTCCAGCGCATTGTGGTGGGTGATGAAGGGACGTGCGGAGGCGCCACCCGGGATGACTTGCATCATGGGGGTTTCCACTTCCATGAAGCGCTTGTCATTCAGGAACTTGCGAATGCCGGCCACCACCTTGGTGCGGGTCACGAAGGTCTTGCGGGACTCTTCGTTGGCGATCAGGTCCAGGTAACGCTGGCGGCAGCGGGCTTCCTGGTCGGTCAGACCCTTGTGCTTCTCGGGCAGCGGGCGCAGGGCCTTGGTCAGCAGGCGGATGGTGGAGACGTGTACGGAGAGCTCACCGGCGTTGGTGCGGAACAGGGTGCCCTCGACACCGACGATGTCACCCAGATCCCACTTCTTGAACTGCTCGTTGTAGAAGCCTTCCGGCAGGTCGTCACGGGTCACGTAGATCTGGATCTTGCCAGCCATGTCCTGCAGGGTCGCGAAAGACGCCTTGCCCATGATCCGGCGGGTCATGATGCGACCGGCAATCTTCACCTGTTTACCCAGGGCGACCAGCTCGTCATTGCTCTTGTCGCCGAATTCGGCGTGCAGATCGCCGGAGAGGCTGTCACGACGGAAATCGTTTGGGAAGGGGTTGCCCTGGGCGCGCAAGGCGGCCAGCTTGGAGCGACGCTCAAGCATCTCGTTGTTCAGTTCGAGAGTCTGGTCGACTTCCGGGGTGGTGGTTTGTTCAGACATGGTGATTCCTGCTGCTCTGTTTACAGGCCTGATTTCAGGCTGGCTTCGATAAACTTGTCCAAGTCGCCGTCGAGTACCGATTGGGTATTGCGGGTTTCGACGCCGGTGCGCAGATCCTTGATACGGGAATCATCCAGTACGTAGGAGCGGATCTGGCTGCCCCAGCCGATGTCAGACTTGGTCTCTTCGAGGGCTTGCTTCTCAGCGTTCTGCTTTTGAATTTCCAGCTCGTAGAGCTTGGCCTTCAACTGCTTCATACACTGATCTTTGTTCTTGTGCTGGGAACGGTCGTTCTGGCACTGCACCACCACGCCGGTCGGCACGTGGGTGATACGCACCGCGGACTCGGTCCGGTTGACGTGCTGACCACCGGCACCGGAGGCGCGGTAGACGTCGATGCGAAGATCAGCCGGGTTGATCTCGATCTCGATGTCATCATCGATCTCGGGGTAGACGAACACGGAGCAGAACGAGGTGTGGCGACGGCCACCGGAATCGAACGGCGACTTGCGTACCAGGCGGTGCACGCCGGTCTCGGTGCGCAGCCAGCCGAAGGCATACTCGCCGGTGAACTTGATGGTGGCGGACTTGATGCCGGCCACGTCGCCCTCGGAGCATTCGATGAGCTCGGGCTTGTAGCCGTGGGCATCACCCCAGCGCAGGTACATGCGCAGCACCATGTTGGCCCAGTCCTGGGCCTCGGTGCCGCCGGAACCGGACTGGATGTCGATGTAGCAGTCGGAACCGTCGTGCTGACCGGAGAACATGCGACGGAACTCGAGATCCACCAGCTTGGCCTCCAGCTCGTCCGCTTCGACCACGGCTTCGTTGAAGGTCTCTTCGTCTTCGCCTTCGACGGCCAGGCTGACCAGCATCTCGACGTCATCGACGCCCTGGGTCAGGGTATCGATGGTGCTGACGACGTTCTCCAGGGAGACGCGCTCCTTGCCCAGCGCCTGTGCGCGCTCGGGTTCGTTCCAGACATCCGGCTGTTCCAGCTCGGCATTGACCTCTTCTAGACGCTCTTTCTTGGCGTCATAGTCAAAGGTACCCCCTAAGCAGCTCGGTCCTCTCAGACAGCTCCTTAAGCTTGTTTAATACAGGATTGACTTCAAACATCGTGAAAACTCTCGGGGTCGATGTGATTTAAAAACGGGATATTCTAGCCAATTGCAGAAGGAATAAACAGGGTTGGCTGGCCCCGCTCTTTTTCCTGCTCTAATTTTCCGCAGCATTTTTAAAATTTCCGCGTAAAATATCGTCACTCACGCCATTCTCCGCTTCAGTTTTGCGCAGATTGGCCGCTAACAACACACAGTGCCACGCACTCCCGATTGATCCTGTTCCCGACCCCCACAAGAAGAAAACACGATGAAAAACCTATCACTCAAGCAGAAGATACTGTTGTCTGTGGTCATCGCCTTGTCACTGGTGATCCTGCTGCTCTCCTGGCAGAGCTACACCAGCCAGAAGTCCATGCTGCTGCAAGGCAGTCAGGAACAGGTGCAGCGCCTTGGTAGCCAGCAGGCCGCCAGCGTCAGCGACTGGCTCGCGGCCCGTCGTGACGTCATCCAGGCCCTTGGCAACAAGGCCGGTGCCGAGCCCCTCAACGCCCTGCAACAGGCCCAGGTGTCCGGCCGTTTCCAGCTCACCTATTTTGGTGAGGGCAGTGGCAAGATGAACGACTCCGACCCCTCCATCAACCGCGACGGTTACGATCCCCGCTCCCGTGGCTGGTATCAGGAAGCCATGGCCAAGGGCGGCATGATCGTCACCAAACCCTACCTCGACGTGGCCTACAACATTCTGGTGGTGACCCTGGCCCAGCCTGCCCAGGGCGGCGTGGTGGGGGGGGATCTCTCCATTGCCTCCCTGGTGGATGACATCACCAAGATGAAGCTGCCAGCGGACGGCTTCGCCATCCTGATGCACAAGGATGGCACCGTCATCGCCTACAAGGATGCGGCCAAGGCGATGAAGCCAGCCAGCGAGATCGACAACGATCTGACCAATGCCCTGATCGAGCAGAGCAAGGCGAGCAACAGCCTGGTGCCTGCTTTCTTCGACAACGAGGGGCGTGACAAGCTGCTGTGGGCGACGGACATTCCGGACACCGACTGGGAGCTGGTGCTGGTACTGGACAAGAGCACCCTGGAGGCGCCGCTCTCCTCCCTGCTGATGACCCAGCTCGGCCTAGCCCTGCTGGTGCTGGTGGGCAGCATTCTCGCCATCTCCTGGCTGGTCAGCCTGCTGCTCGGTCCCCTCACCAAGGTGTCCCAGGCCCTGGCCCGCATCGCCGACGGTAACGGCGATCTGACCCAGCGCATCAAGATCGACGCCAATGACGAAGTGGGCCAGCTCGCCGGCAGCTTCAACCGCTTCGTGGGCAGCCAGCATCAGCTCATCGCCAACATCCGTCAGCTTGCCAACGAGCTGAACGCCGATGCCGAACGCAGTCTGGTGACCAACCAGGCCGCGGTGGAAGAGCTGCAACGCCAGCAACAGGAGGTGACCATGGTTGCCACCGCCGTCACCGAGATGGCGAGTGCCACCATGGAGATCGCGGGCAACGCCGAGAACACCGCTGCCGCCGCCCAGCAATCCGCCCAGAGCAGTGAACAGGGCAAGATCCTGGTGAACCAGACTCGCCAATCCATCAACAACCTGGCCGAGGAAGTGGGGCAGGCGACCGGCGTCATCGGTGAACTGAGCCGTCACGCCCAGGCCATCTCCGGCATCCTCTCCACCATCCAGGGCATCGCCGAGCAGACCAACCTGCTGGCGCTGAACGCGGCCATCGAAGCGGCCCGTGCCGGCGAACAGGGTCGCGGTTTCGCCGTGGTGGCGGACGAGGTACGGGTGTTGTCGCGCCGTACCCAGGATTCCACCCAGGAGATCCAGTCCACCATCGAAACCCTGCAACAGACCACGGCCCGCGCGGTGAGCCTGATGCAGACCAGCCAGGGGCTGGCGGACAACAGCGTGAAGGATGCCGACGCTGCCGCTGCGGCCCTGGAGGAGATCACCCAGGCCGTCAGCCTCATCTCCGACATGGCGGGCCAGATCGCCACCGCCGCCGAGGAGCAGACCCAGGTGACCGGTGAAATCACCCAGAACACCACCGCCATCAAGGATGTGAGCGACGAGATCACCGCTTCCGCCATGCGCGACCTGGATCAGGCGCACAACCTCAAGGGGCGTGCCACCAACCTGAACCAGCAGGTGTCGACCTTTATTTTGTAAGGAAGGTCAGGCCGCAGTCCTACCGTGGCGTCAGTAAAAAGCCCCGCACCTTGGTGCGGGGCTTTTTGTTGCCTGCCGTCGGCCCCTTGGTGGGGCTCGGCGGCACCGTCGTGGCAGCGTAACCCGTGGTGCCCAAGCGTCCAGGGGCCAGCAAGCAAAGAGCCCACCGCAAGGTGGGCTCTGTCATACGGGGCCTGCGTCCGGGATCACAGGAAGGGCAGGGCCAGGAACAGCTTGATCACCACGGCGTTGATGATGTCGATGAAGAAGGCACCGACCATGGGCACCACCAGGAAGGCCAGGTGGGAGGGGCCAAAGCGCTGGGTGATGGCCTGCATGTTGGCAATGGCAGTGGGGGTGGCGCCGAGGCCGAAGCCGCAGTGACCCGCCGCCAGCACGGCCGCATCATAGTTGCGCCCCATGACCCGGAAGGTGACGAAGATGGCGTAGAGCGCCATGGCCACCGTCTGCACGGCCAGCAGGATGAAGATGGGCAGGGCCAGGCTTGCCAGCTCCCACAGCTTGAGGCTCATCAGCGCCATGGCGAGGAAGAGCGACAGGCTGACGTTGCCGAGCAGGGAGACCTCACGGTCGCTCACTTCGTGCCAGTTGAGCAGGGTGAGCAGGTTGCGCAGCAGCACGCCGACGAACAGCACGCAGACGAAGATCGGCAACTCGAAGACGCCGCCCTTGAGGTAGAGGGCCAGCATTTCGCCCCCTTTCAGGCTGATGGCGATGAGTGCCAGGGTCTCGATCAGGCTGAAGGTGGTGAGCGGGCGCTCCATGTCCGGCATCTCGAAGCCCTGGGGGGCGCCGTCACGGTTGTGCTCCTCACCGGGCACCTGCACTTTCTTCACCAGATAACGGGCCACCGGGCCTCCGATGAGGCCCCCCAGCACCAGGCCGAAGGTGGCACAGGCAATCGCCAGCTCGGCGGCGGATTGCACGCCGTACTTCTCGGTGAAGATGGAGCCCCAGGCCGCCCCGGTGCCGTGGCCGCCGGAGAGGGTGATGGAGCCGGCCAGCAGCCCCATGTGGGGATCCAGCCCCAGCAGGGTGGCCAGACCCACCCCCAGGCTGTTCTGCACCAGCAGCAGGCCGGTGACCACCAGCAGGAAGGTGGCCACCGCCTTGCCGCCGCGCTTGAGGCTGCCCAGATCGGCGGAGAGGCCGATGGAGGCGAAGAAGGTCAGCATCAGGGCCGTCTGCAGGCTGGTATCAAATTGCAGTTCGATCTGCAGGGTGGAACGCAGCACCAGCAGCACCAGGGCAACCACCAGGCCACCGGCCACGGGTTTGGGGATGTTGAAAGTGCGCAGGGGTCCTATCTTGTTGACCAGCAGGCGGCCAAGCAGCAGCACCAGGGTCGCGGCGACCAGGGTGGCGTAGGCATCAAGTTGTAGCATTCAGTGCTCCCATGTTGATCGGCTGTGTCTTTGGCGAGAAAGACTCACGGATCCAGCCGGGATGAAACAGAGTGGCGAACGCGCCAGTGACAGAGGGGCCGCAGCCCCGTCCCTCTGCAAAAGAGGGGGTCGACACGAGCCCGTGTTCGTCGGGCGTCCAGATGAGATTTGTGAAAAATCCGCCGGATACTAGCAAAAAACACCAAGTACATCCACATATGTCACATTAATGATTAAAACATGGTGTTAACATGGCATTTAAAACTGCCTCGCCGAGTGTGCTCCGGATCGCAACAATGCTGCTGCGGCTGTCATTTGCAGCGGCACTCTTTATAATTCGCCCGGTTCCGCCCCCACGGGAGGACACAGACCCTCAAGGGGTCTGCTGATGACCGATATTGAGCCCGCCCGCACCATCTGAAGGACGGGGGCTGTATCGGTTGAGCCCTGTTTGATTTGCCGGTTTCCAGTCCAGAGAGAGGAGAGGGTGTGAAGAAGTCCATCTACATTGCCTACACAGGCGGCACCATAGGGATGCAGCGTTCCGACCACGGTTATGTACCGATGGCGGGCTTCATGGAGGACTGTCTGGCACGGATGCCCGAGTTCCATCGACCGGAAATGCCCGATTACCATATCCACGAATATGCCCCCCTCATCGACTCTTCCGACATGACGCCGGCAGACTGGCAGCGCATCGCCGAGGATATCAAGGGCAACTACGACAAGTACGACGGTTTCGTCATTCTGCACGGTACCGACACCATGTCGTTCACCGCGTCTGCGCTCTCCTTCATGCTCGAAGATCTGCACAAGCCGGTCATCATCACCGGCTCCCAGATCCCCCTGGCCGAGCTGCGCTCGGACGGTCAGCAGAACCTGCTCAACGCCCTCTATATCGCGGCCAACTACCCGATCCACGAGGTGACGCTCTTCTTCAACAACCAGCTCTATCGTGGCAACCGCAGCAAGAAGGTGCATGCCGACGGCTTCCACGCCTTCGACTCGCCCAACTACCCGCCCCTGCTCAATGCCGGTATCGCCATCTCCCTGGAGGCGGGCGAGCTGGGAGTGCCGTGCGATCGCCCCCTGGTGCTGCACGACATCACCCCCCAGCCCATCGGGGTGGTGACCCTCTACCCGGGGATATCGGCTGAGGTGATAGCGAACATCCTGCAACAGCCGGTGCGTGCGCTGATCCTGCTCTCCTTCGGGGTGGGCAATGCGCCCCAGAACCCGGCCATGCTGGCGCTGCTCTCCGAGGCATCTGCCCGGGGCGTCATCATCGTCAACCTGAGCCAGTGCCTGCACGGCAAGGTCAACATGGGGGGCTATGCCACCGGCAACGCCCTCTCCCGTGCGGGAGTCATCTCGGGCTTTGACATGACCGCCGAGGCGGCGCTCACCAAGCTGCACTTCCTGTTGAGCCAGGATCTGCCGGCGCCGCGCATCCGCGAGCTGATGCAGCAGTCCCTGCGGGGTGAACTGACCCCCTGACTTTCCCTCCCACCCTAACCCTCTCCCAGCGGGAGAGGGGATAGATCGAGGTGGCGAGGTTTGCCATGAAGATCGCCGGCAGGTGGCCCGCTGACTGCTCGCAGGTGCGTGCCAGCTCCCTTCTCCCCTGGTGGGAGAAGGGCCGGGGATGAGGGGGATGAGGGGGATGAGTTATCCTGCATAGAGAGGAAAAAAGAGGGGAGCCATTATGGCTCCCCTCTTTCGTTTCGTTACCGCGATAGGTGACGTGCGGCCTGCCTCAGTGGCTAAGGTCGACCCGCACTATCTCTTCCTCATCGCGATACTGGCGCTTGAGCTCGCTCTTGCTCTTCATCACGATCTCGCCGTCACGGCCGATGTTCATGTGCTCGGGGTTCTCAAGGTGCATCGCCTGCCAGGCCATCACGGCCTGCAGGGAAGTGGCCTTCTGCTCCTCGGTGAGGGGCTTGCCATCCGGCCATTTGCCCAGTTCGACCGCAGTCTTGAGTCGCTCGTACACCTCTTTGGGCATCTGCGCTATCGCTTGTTGAAACGTCACTTGCTGAGACGACATCCGGCCTCTCCTTGAAAATTGAGCCATGAACACGGGTTCAGGCGGGCAGATCCTGTCGGACTATACCGGTAGATCCTGGCGGACTACGCCAGCCATCTGCTCCATCACCCGTACTACCTGACAACTGTACCCGAACTCGTTGTCATACCACACGTAGAGCACGCAGTGATCCCCCTCGGCGATGGTGGCCTGGGAGTCGACGATGCCCGCAAAACGGGAGCCCACCATGTCGGAGGAGACCAGCTCGGTGCTGGCGCTGAAGTCGATCTGGCGATGCAGGGCCGAGCTCAGTGCCATCTGCTGCAGATAGGCGTTGAGGCTCTCCCGATCGGTGGTCTGCTCCAGCGACAGGTTGATGATGGCCAGGGACACGTTGGGTGTGGGCACCCGGATGGCGTTGCCGGTCAACTTGCCCTTGAGCTCCGGCAGCGCCTTGGCCACCGCCTTGGCGGCGCCGGTGCTGGTCATCACCATGTTGAGGGCTGCGCTGCGACCGCGGCGCTCGCCCTTGTGATAGTTGTCGATGAGGTTCTGATCGTTGGTGTAGGAGTGGACCGTCTCCACGTGGCCGTGGCGGATGCCGTACTTGTCCTGCATCACCTTGAGCACCGGGGTGATGGCGTTGGTGGTGCAGGAGGCGGCGGAGACTATCTTGTCATCCGGGCCTATCACCTCGTGGTTGACCCCGAACACCACGTTCTTCATCTCCCCCTTGCCGGGGGCGGTCAGCAGCACCCGGGCGGCGCCACGGGCCTTGAGGTGCTCGGACAGCCCCGCCTCGTCACGCCAGACGCCGGTGTTGTCAACGATCAGCGCATTGTCGATGCCGTAGGCGGTGTAGTCGATGTCGGCCGGGCTGTTCGCATAGATCACCTGGATGAAGGTGCCGTTGGCGATGATGGCACTGCGTTCTGCATCCACCTCGATGGAGCCGTTGAAGGGGCCGTGCACCGAATCGCGGCGCAACAGGCTGGCACGCTTCTCCAGATCCCCGTCACGACCGCCGCGCACCACGATGGCGCGCAGGCGCAGGGAGTTGGCGGCGCCGGTGCGCTCGATGAGCAGACGGGCCAGCAGGCGGCCGATGCGGCCGAAGCCGTAGAGCACCACGTCGGTCGGGGCGGGCACAGCACTGCGGTTCAGGGCCGGTGCCAGCTTGGCGCGCAGATAGTCCTCGATGCCGGCTTCATCCTGGTGATCCTGCCAGTAGCCCACGGCCAGTTTGCCGAGATCGACTTCGGCGGCGGTGGGGTTCAGGGCGACGATGGCGCGCAGGAGAGGGAAGCTTTGCTGGATGGGCAGCGGGGTGCCCTGGTGGCGGCGAACGACCCGGTGGGCCTTGAGGATATCGATGGTGGAGGCGTTTTGCAGCGGGCGTCCGTAGAGGGTGATCTCTATCCCTTGCTGTCGGTAGAGGCGACCTATCAAGGGTTGCATGGCTTCGGCGAGCTCCTGGCTCTCCTGCCACGCCTGCAAGTAGTGCTCGTGGGTCATTAACCAGATCCTTTTATTTCACGTTGTTGAAGCAAGTTGCCTGGGCAAATTGAAATTCGTCGAAGGCAGATCAGTGTAGGGCTGATGGTTTCGTTATATTATTCTGCAATCGCGGCCTTATACGGCGCGCGCATTGTAATGGATATGTAGCCTGTTTGCTAGTTGGCGGTGGCCGGTGCGGGTTGCGATTGTTATCAACCAGATGTGAACCATGACCCTATTCTCACAGCGTCCGTTACTGCTTTCCCTCGCTTGTTGCCTGACGTTGACGGCCTGCGACGACGACAGGATCCACAACATCTGCTCCCAATATCCCGCCCTGTGCGCGGACCTGGTGGACGACGGCTGGTGTCGCTATGAGCGCAGCGACGTCATTCGCGGTCGTTACTATCTCCAGGAAGAGGGGACGGACAGGCGCAAGTACGATCTGATGCGCGGCCTGGAGCGTTATCTGCAGTGCGCCGAGCACTCCACCAACATCGAGTACAAGCGGGCCAGGGAGCAGAAGAGCCCTAGAGTGGAAGGGATGCTGGCCGCCGGCCGTCAACTGGAGCAATTGGATGCGCAGACCCGGGGTTCCCGGGATCCCTACCTGCTGCTCTGGCACTGGACCAACAACACCAGTCCCGAGGCCCGCGCCAGCTTCCTCGCGCAGGAGGGGACGCCGAGCCTCGAGGAGCCCGAGCTGCAACTGGCGCTCGGCGGCATTTATGCCAAGAGCGAGCCCGAGAAGGCCATCAGGCTGATGCATCATGCGCTCTCCCTCTATCGGGAGGGGGACAAGGTCAACAGCCGGATCCTCACCGCCCTCAGCACCCTCTACATGGGGCAGAAGCGATTTGATCAGGCCTATCTGTGGGGCAAGGTGAGCGAGTCATTCCAGGAGAGTCCCGAGGTCTCCGCCACCCGGCTCGGCATTTACCATGCCATCGGCAAGGAGGAGCAGGAGACGCTGGACGACCAGGCGGCCACCATCGTCGATGCACTCAGGCAGGGGAGCTACCGCACACCATGAATCCGACCCTGTCAGAAGCCCGGGAGTGGGCCCATCCCTTCGATATCCGTCTCGTGCACGGCCAGATCCGCGGCGAGGACAGGGTGCTTGAACGGGCCACGGTGAGGGCCGTGGTGATGCGTGGTGATCGACTGCTGCTGGTGCACTCCCGCGTCAACGGGGATCTCATGTTCCCCGGTGGCGGCATCGAGCATGGGGAGGCGCACGATGCGGCCCTGGCCCGGGAGCTGCGGGAAGAGTGTGGCGCCGAGCTGGTGGCCGTGGGCCCCCTGTTGGGAGAGACCCGGGAATATCGTGCCGCGCGCGAGCCGGATTACGATGCCTACTGCATCCGATCGTCCTATTACCTCTGTCGGGTCGGGGAGGGCTGGAGTGCGCCGCGCCCCCAGCCCTACGAGATCCGCCTCGGCTTCACGCCGGGCTGGTTCCCCCTGGCCGAGGCCCTGCAAACCAACAAGACCCAGCTGGCGGGTCCCTGTCCCCAGTGGACGGCGCGAGAGACCCGGGTGCTGGCAGAGTTGCACCGCTGGCAAGCGTCCGGCTTGCTGACCTGACAATGCCGCTTGCCCCATAAAAAAAGGCTATGTCCCAATTACGTGTTGCATGGGGCGCCCCAGCGCCTCATGCAAGCAACGTGGCACATTCACTTCCCGCCCGTAGCGCT
>NZ_JBFOCK010000079.1:0-23379 GCF_040907765.1 Aeromonas sp. s9 | reverse complement strand
CTAAATAGCTGATCCTAATTTCGCTCCAGTTGCATAAGCCCATGTCCATTACCGGGGAACGGGGCGGCATGATCCAGGAAGTAGAACACGCGACGTAATAACTCACCCAATGTGCGGCATTGGTGGTTCCGGGTGATCGTTTCATGGAGGGCATGCCACAGCCGCTCAATCTGGTTCACCCATGGCGAATACACCGGCTGAAAAAGCACGATGAACTTCGGATTTTTTGCCAGCCATCGCTGTGCTTTTTTGCTCTTGTGGATGATGTAGTTATCCAGGATCAGCGTGATGCTCTTGGCGCGCCGATAAGTCCGCTTTAGTGTTTGGAGCAGTGACAAGAACAAGTCCGTGTCTTTGCTATCGCTCGCCACATAGGTCACGTTACCTGTTCCGGCATGCAGGGCGCCAGCGAGGTAATGTTTGCGATTCTGGCCCGGAGTTGCCACTTTCTTCTGCTTCCCTCGCATCATCCAGTCCGCCCCCAGCTTGGGATTTAGGTGGATATCCACCTCATCTTCATAGAACACGGGATGGTCCGCACTGCAGCGTCCCAAGGCCTCATTGATAGCGGCCATTTTCCGCTCTTTATGGGGATCGCGGATGTGCAAAGTGGGCGCGGCCCGGCGCCAGACAATCCCTAGCCTGGGCAGCCATCGCCGTATTGTTGAAGCATGCAATGTCAGGCGCCAACTCCGTTTGAGTTCAAGCGCCATCAGTTCGGTACTCCAACGCGAGCGCTGATATCCGAGCTCCTGTGGAGACAACTGGATCAACAGCTGTAATAGACCCGAGATGTGAGCAAATGGCAGCACCGGCTTGCGCCCCCGAGGCTCGCTTTCAAGCCCCTCCAGACCGTACAAGGTGTACCAGTTCACCCAGCGATTGATCGATGACCGGGCGGCGGCTGTGAGCCGAGAAACAGCCGAGACACTGTGCCCGTCAGCAAGGAGCAAGATGGCGTTGAGCCTCCGGCAGAGATCTTTATCTTTGGTCCGGTGCATCTTGTTGATGATCCGGCGTCGCTCATCATGGTCGGGGAGTGTTAGTATCATTTCGGGCTCGGCTCGTTTGTCGTTTGATTGGTTTGGCGATTAATCAGATCGCACAAACGACGCCGAGTTCCCTTCTTTCCCGGATAAGTGATCTACATTTCGGAACGGTTATTTAGATCTGTACACTCAATAAAAAGAGACCGGCTATATGCCGGTCTCTTTTTTGGTAACAGGGAGGGATATTATTTTTATGACATCGATATAAAGAACACGAACGTCCGATTACGCTTCGCTAATCTAACCTACGAGCTATCAATTCTTTATCGAGTCCATATACAACCGTTGCATGTAGTCATAGTGTTCTGAATTTAGCTCGCTATATTTAACATCTATTTTATGAGCCCCAACATAATTAAAGTCAGCGAGTTCTATGCATTTCAAAATCAAGTCATCTATCTCACTTCTTTTTTCCTTTACTGCTAATAACTGAGATTTATTTAAGCAGTATGCGGCAAAATCTGCAATTTGTAGGAATGGATTTCCACTTGATCTTTCGAAAGATATCGATGCACGCTTAGTAATACCTCGCAATAATGGTAACACCATTTCACTACCTGCTTTTCTGCGCCCCTCATCGAAAATGATAGAAACAGGAGTTTTAAAATCATTATCTATCAAATAATGTTTTGCTTTTATCAATGCCATAAACATAGCCATATCACTATGTTCATATAATTTCAGTGCCCCATACTTTGCTCCCTTACCAAGGGAAATATTGTTCCTAGCGTAATAAGAAGGAGCCCAAGACTGAACTAAACACGTGAATTTGTAATGTGAAAAAATCTCACAAAATGTACTAAATATACCTAATCGCATATCAGAGTCTATTTTAGCCCACTCTCCTTGGCCATTCATTATTTCAGTAAGATGACATTCTGTCGTTTTGAGCTCATCTTTAAATAGGCCTAACACACCATTCATCTGTGTTCGTACCTCATCAATAACATTAGGCTCAAATAAAACACCAACATATGTTTTGCGCTCAGAGTCTAAATATTTTGAATTAAGAGACTTGCCTGGAGAGCCGGTATCATCAAATGCAATTAGTGTATTCACTTTATGCCCTTCTTGTTATTAGTTTTTATCTTATAAAACGCCCCCCATCTTGCGATGGAGGGCGTTTTATTTTCCGGCTATTGGGCCTGCGCGGCCCAACGTTCAGGAATTACAGGGGCTGTTACAGAGACTCTGCGGTCGCAACCACATTTTCCACGGTAAAGCCGAATTCCTTGAACAGCAGCTCGGCCGGTGCGGACTCACCGAAGGTGCGCATGCCGATGATCTTGCCGCCAAAGCCCACGTACTTGTACCAGTAGTCGGCGATGCCCGCTTCGATGGCCACGCGCTTGGTGACGGCGGCTGGCAGGACGGACTCCTTGTACTCGGCGGACTGGGCATCGAACACGTCGGTAGACGGGATGGAGACCACGCGCACGGCACGGCCCTTGGCAGTCAGCTGCTCATAGGCGGCCACGGCCAGCTCCACTTCGGAACCGGTGGCGATCAGGATCAGCTCCGGGGTACCGGCGCAATCCTTCAGCACATAACCACCCTTGGCGGCATCGGCCAGTTGCTGGGCGGTGCGGTCCATCTGGGCCAGGTTCTGACGGGAGAAGATCAGGGAGGTCGGGCCGTCGGTACGCTCGATGGCGTGTTTCCAGGCGATGGCGGACTCTACCTGGTCACACGGGCGCCAGGTGCTCATGTTCGGGGTCAGACGCAGGGAGGCGATCTGCTCCACCGGCTGGTGAGTCGGACCATCTTCACCCAGACCGATGGAGTCGTGGGTGTAGACGAAGATGGCGCGCTGCTTCATCAGGGCGGCCATGCGCAGGGCGTTGCGGGCGTACTCCATGAACATCAGGAAGGTGGCGCCGTAGGGGATGAAACCACCGTGCAGGGCGATGCCGTTCATGATGGCGGACATGCCGAACTCGCGCACGCCGTAGTGGATGTAGTTGCCTGCGGCGCTCTCGGGAGTCAGGGACTTGGAGCCGGACCACATGGTCAGGTTGGACGGCGCGAGATCCGCGGAGCCGCCCATGAATTCCGGCAGCAGCTTGCCGAAGGCTTCCAGAGAGTTCTGGGACGCTTTACGGGTCGCGATCTTGGCCGGGTTGGCCTGCAGGGTTTCGATGATCTTGGCGGATTCAGCAGCCCAGTTGGCCGGCAGCTCGCCAGTGGTGCGGCGCTTGAATTCGGCAGCCAGGGCCGGGTGAGCGGCTTCATAGGCGGCGAACTTGGCAGACCAGTCGGATTCGAGCTTGGCGCCCTTCTCCTGACCGTTCCACTCGGCGGCGATGTCGGACGGGATGACGAACGGCGCGTGGTCCCACTTCAGGAAGGCACGGGCGGCGGCGATCTCGTCGTTGCCCAGCGGTGCGCCGTGGCAGTCGTGGGAGCCGGACTTGTTCGGGGAACCGTAGCCGATGATGGTGCGGCAGCAGATCAGGGTCGGCTTACCGGTCTCGGCCTTGGCGGCTTCGATGGCAGCGTTGATGGCTTCCGGGTTGTGACCGTCAACGGCCGGGATGACGTGCCAGCCGTAGGCTTCGAAGCGCTTGGGAGTGTCGTCGGTGAACCAGCCTTCTACGTGACCGTCGATGGAGATGCCGTTGTCATCCCAGAACGCGATCAGCTTGCCCAGACCCAGGGTGCCGGCCAGGGAGCAGGCTTCGTGGGAGATACCTTCCATCAGGCAGCCGTCGCCCATGAAGGCGTAAGTGTAGTGATCGACGATGTCGTGACCCGGCTGGTTGAACTGCTCGGCCATGGCCTTCTCGGCGATCGCCATGCCCACGGCGTTGGTGATGCCCTGACCCAGCGGGCCGGTGGTGGTTTCAACGCCCGGCGCATAACCGTACTCCGGGTGACCCGGGGTGCGAGAGTGCAGTTGGCGGAAGTTTTTCAGATCGTCGATGGAGAGGTCATAACCGGAGAGGTGCAGCAGGGAGTACAGCAGCATGGAGCCGTGGCCGTTGGAGAGAATGAAACGGTCGCGGTCGGCCCACTTGGGGTTGTTCGGGTTGTGTTTGAGGTGGCTGCGCCACAGCACTTCAGCGATATCCGCCATTCCCATGGGGGCGCCCGGGTGACCGGAGTTGGCTTTTTGAACGGCATCCATACTCAATGCACGAATGGCATTGGCAAGCTCTTTACGAGAAGGCATCTGTATCTCCTGCGATTGCTTCATTTGATGGCCAAGATTAAGGCGCGTTATTGTCCCAGCAGGGGGCGCGGCGTGCAAATATTATCTGGGCGAATAAAGTGGCTTTGGGAGCACAATCGCTTTTCTGGGCGGGGAAAACGATTCAATCCGCCCCCTGCCTTACCTCCATGGAGGTGGATCCCTTCCCCGTCCCGCCCCGGGCGGCTCCACCCCCAAATAGTGCTGGCAATCACCGGATGACCTATTTAAAATAGACGTCCAGATGTAGATACCTCTACAGTCATCCTGTCATTATCCGGTTATGGCCAAGGCGATAACCCTTACGAATCGAGAACCAAACATGGCAAAGCTGTTTACTTCCGAGTCGGTCTCCGAAGGCCATCCCGATAAAATCGCCGACCAGATCTCCGATGCGGTGCTGGACGCCATCCTGCAGCAGGACACCAAGGCGCGCGTCGCCTGCGAAACCCTGGTCAAGACCGGCATGGTGATGGTAGCCGGCGAAGTGACCACCTCTGCCTGGGTCGACATCGAACAGATCGTGCGCGACACCGTGCGCGAGATTGGTTACACCCACTCCGACATGGGCTTCGACGCCGACTCCTGCGCCGTGCTGAACGCCATCGGCAAACAGTCTCCGGACATCAACCAGGGTGTCGACCGTACCGACCCGCTGGAGCAAGGTGCCGGTGACCAGGGCCTGATGTTCGGCTACGCCACCAACGAAACCGACGTGCTGATGCCCGCGCCCATCACCTATTCCCATCTGCTGGTGAAGCGTCAGGCAGAAGTGCGCAAGAACGGCACCCTGCCGTGGCTGCGTCCGGACGCCAAGAGCCAGCTGACCTTCGCCTACGACGACGCAGGCAAGATCCTGGGTGTCGATGCCGTGGTGCTCTCCACCCAGCATTGCGACTCCATCAGCCACAGCGATCTGGTGGAAGCGGTGCGCGAAGAGATCATCAAGCCGGTGCTGCCCGCCGAGTGGATCAACAAGGACACCAAGTACTTCATCAACCCGACCGGCCGTTTCGTCATCGGCGGCCCCATGGGTGACTGCGGTCTGACCGGTCGCAAGATCATCGTCGACACCTACGGCGGCATGGCCCGTCACGGTGGTGGTGCCTTCTCCGGCAAGGATCCGTCCAAGGTGGACCGCTCCGCCGCCTACGCCGCCCGCTACGTGGCCAAGAACATCGTGGCCGCAGGTCTCGCGGATCGCTGTGAAGTGCAGGTCTCCTACGCCATCGGCGTGGCCGAGCCCACCTCCATCAGCGTCGAAACCTTCGGCACCGGCAAGGTGGCCGAAGCCCTGCTGGTCAAGCTGGTGCGCGAGTTCTTCGAGCTGCGCCCCTATGGTCTCATCGAGATGCTGGATCTGAAGCGCCCGATCTACCAGGCAACCGCCGCTTACGGCCACTTCGGCCGCGACGAGTTCCCCTGGGAGAAGACCGACAAGGCCGAGCTGCTGCGCGCTGCCGCCGGCCTGTAAGGCTCGAGGTTGTGATAAAAGGGGAGCCTGGCTCCCCTTTTGCTTTTGTGTCCTGTCCCGAGGATCCCATGCCTGCCACTGCCACCCGGCTTGACCCCGCCCTCATCGAGACGCTGCTCGCGCGCGTCGAGGCCTGCTTTGTACAGGCTGAAACGCGCCTTGGCCGCACCTTTCCCCGCCCGCAAATCCATTGCAACATGCGGGGCCGGGCGGCAGGGTCTGCGCGGCTGCAAACCTGGGAGCTGCGTTTCAATCCGGCGCTCTATCAGGCCAATCAGCAGGCGTTTCTCAGGGAAGTGGTGCCCCACGAGGTGGCGCACCTGCTGGTCTATGCGCTCTGGGGAGAGGGGCGTGGCAAGAGCCGGGTACTGCCCCACGGCCGCCAGTGGCAGTCGGTGATGCGGGAGCTGTTCGGTCTCGAACCCAGCACCACCCACAGCTTCGATCTGGGGGTGCTGGCCCAGCGCACCTTCGTGTATGCCTGCGCCTGCCAGCAGCATCCCCTCTCCGTGCGCCGCCACAACAAGGTGATGCGCGGCGAGGCCCGCTATCACTGCCGCCGCTGTCGCCAGCCCCTGGTGTGGCAGCGCGACACGACGGCGGATTGAGTCACCCCGTGTCGCGCTCCTGTGATAGGGTGCGCGCTTACTTCATTCAACTGTCTCATTGCCAAGGATATTCATGTTTCGCCCTCTACTCTCCCTCTGCCTGGCCCTGCTGGTCAGCGCCCCGGCCCATGCCGACAACATCCAGACCTTTCGCGCCGCCAAGCAGGATCTGAACAAGCTCTACCAGAGCCACCCCGTCACCTTCTACTGCGGCTGCAACATCAAGTTCAGCGGCAAGAAGATGGCCCCCGACTGGGAGAGCTGCGGCTACCTGCCGCGCAAGCAGGCCGAGCGGGCCTCCCGCATCGAATGGGAGCACGTGGTGCCCGCCTGGGAGTTCGGCCACCAGCTCCAGTGCTGGCAGGACGGAGGTCGCAAGAATTGCGGCAAGAGCGACGAGTTCAACAGGATGGAGGGAGACATGCACAACCTCTTCCCCGCCATCGGCGAGGTGAACGGCGATCGGGCGAACTTCCGCTTCAGCGACTGGAACGGCAAACCGAACCAGTACGGCAAGTGCCAGATGCTGGTGGACTTCAAGGAGCGCCAGGTGCAGCCACCCAAGGGGCCGGTGCGTGGCCAGATCGCCCGCGCCTACCTCTACATGAGCCAGCAGTACGGACTGCGTCTGGCGGCCCAGCAGCGCAAGCTTTACGAAGCCTGGGACAGGCAGTATCCGGCTGATCGCTGGGAGTGCGAGCGCAACCGCCGTATCGGCAAGCTGCAGGGCAATACCAATCCCTTCATTGAAAAGCAGTGCCAATAACCCCATTTGACCAGGGAGGGGGAGCGTCCCCCTCATCCTGAATCCCTTCACTCTCTGTCTCGCGAGCCTTGCTCGCCGCCGTGCAGTAGGGTATTGAAGGGTTTCCAAGCAAGAGACTGACTATCAGCCATGCGCATTCCACGTATCTATGAACCGGCCAGCCTGCAGGTTGGCCAGACCCTCGTCCTGTCGGAAGACGGTGCCAATCACATCGGCCGCGTGCTGCGCATGCAGCCGGGCCAGCAGCTCGAGCTGTTCAACGGCGACGGCAACCAGTACCCCGCCACCATCGCCAACGTCGGCAAGAAGTCGGTGGAAGTGACCATCGACAGTTGCGAGACCCGCTCGGTGGAGTCCCCCCTTGCCATCCACCTGGGTCAGGTGATCAGCCGCGGCGACAAGATGGACTTCACCATCCAGAAATCCGTGGAGCTCGGCGTCACCTGCATCACGCCCCTCTTCTCCGAGCGCTGCGGCGTCAAGCTGCCCGCCGATCGGCTGGAGAAAAAGCGCGAGCAGTGGCAAAAAGTGGTGATCAGCGCCTGCGAGCAGTGCGGCCGCAATACCGTGCCCGAGGTGCGCATGCCGATGGAGCTGGACGCCTGGCTGGCGGAAGAGACTCAGGAGCTCAAGCTCAACCTGCACCCGCGCGCCCCTTACAGCATCAACACCCTGCCCATCCCCGAGCACGGCGTGCGCCTGCTGATCGGCCCGGAAGGGGGCTTGTCCAGCGACGAGATCGCCCGTACCGTGCAGGAAGATTTCAAGGAGATGCTGCTGGGGCCGCGGGTGCTGCGCACCGAAACCGCCGCCCTGACGGCGATTACTGCGCTGCAATGCCGCTTTGGCGATCTGGCCTGAAACCAGTCCAATGTCTTACTGCGAGGTCGTGATCAAGGCTCATGCGCTGCTCGGAATCCTCACGTATGTCTATACGCTCCGGTTCCTGCGCTGCTCTTTACCTTGCTGACGACCTCTCGTGACAGACCTTGAACAAGTTTTAAGAATCTCACTCGCAATCGAGCCACCAGAAGGAATCTCGGATGACCATCAAACTCGGCATCGTGATGGACCCCATCTCGGCCATCAACATCAAGAAGGACTCCAGCTTCGCCATGCTCGAAGAGGCGCAAAAGCGCGGCTACGAGCTGTTCTATCTGGAGATGAAGGATCTCTACATGGAGGCCGGTCGCGCCTTCGGTACCATGCGTCCGCTCACCGTCAAATATGACTATGCCGACTGGTACACGCTGGGCGAGGTGGTGGATCAGCCGCTCTCCAGCCTGGACGTGATCCTGATGCGCAAGGATCCCCCCTTCGACACCGAGTTCATCTACGCCACCTACATGCTGGAGCGGGCCGAGGATGAGGGCTGCCTCATCGTCAACAAGCCCCAGAGCCTGCGCGACGCCAACGAGAAGCTCTACACCGCCTGGTTTGCCGAACACACCCCGACCACGCTCGTCACTCGCAGAGCCGACAAGCTGCGTGCCTTCCACGCCAAGCACAAGGACGTCATCCTCAAGCCGCTCGACGGCATGGGCGGCGCCTCCATCTTCCGCATGAAGGAGGATGACGCCAACGTCGGCGTCATCATCGAGACATTAACCTCTCACGGCAGCCAGTACTGCATGGCGCAGACCTATCTGCCCGCCATCAAGGATGGCGACAAGCGGGTGCTGGTGGTGGACGGTGAACCGGTTCCCTACTGCCTGGCCCGGATCCCGGCCCAAGGGGAGACCCGTGGCAACCTGGCGGCCGGCGGCCGTGGTGAGGCGCGCCCTTTGAGTGACGCGGACTGGGCCATCGCCCGCGCGGTAGGCCCGACCCTGAAAGAGAAGGGGCTCATCTTCGTCGGCCTCGACATCATCGGCGATCGCCTGACCGAGATTAACGTCACCAGCCCGACCTGCATCCGCGAGATTGAGGCGGCCTTCGACGTCTCCATTACCGGCATGCTGATGGACGCCATCGAGCGCCGACTGGGCCGCTGACCCCTTCCCCAGCGACCCGTTGCCGCGGCGAGAAAACACACACAAGGGGCCGTGAGGGCCCCTTTGACTGCCGCCCTCCTGCCGGCAAAAAGCGGTTTTGCCCGCCGCCATCAACTGCCATAATCACCCCAAATACCTTTGCACGCTTAGAGATACATACGCTCCATGCAAACACTGCAAAATCACTTTCTGCTCGCCATGCCGAGCCTCACGGACGCCTATTTCCAGCGCTCCCTGGTCTATCTGTGCGAACACAGCAGCGAAGGCGCCATGGGACTGGTGGTCAACATTCCGGTCGACATGTCCCTGGACGCCATGCTGACCAAGCTCAACCTCAATCCCCCCGCCACCGCCGAGATGAAACAGCCGGTGTTGCAGGGGGGCCCGGTGCACGGGGATCGCGGCTTTGTGCTGCACAGCTTCCGCCCGGGCTTCAACTCCACCCTGCAGGTGAGCGACGAGATGATGGTCACCACCTCCAAGGACATCCTGGAGACCCTGGGCACCGACGAGGCGCCGGACCACTGGCTGGTGGCGCTCGGTTACGCCGGCTGGAGTGCAGGCCAGCTCGAGCAGGAGCTGGTGGATGGCGCCTGGCTGGTGATCCCCCCCAATCCCAAGCTGGTCTTCGATACCCCCATCCACCTGCGCTGGCAGCAAGCCGCCGCGAGCATTGGGGTCAACCCCCTGCACCTCTCCAGCCAGGTGGGCCATAGCTGACACCCCGGCCCTCCCCTCCGGGGGAGGCGGCACGCTCCCCCCTCACGAGCAGGGGGAGGCAGGGAGGGGGCTTCCCCCTTCATTTATCCATCCATTTCGAGGAGACCCCATGTCATCACGCAGCATCATGGGCTTTGACTACGGCACCAAGAGCATCGGTGTCGCCATCGGCCAGGAGCTCACGGGCAGCGCCCGCCCCCTTCGCTCCCTCAAGGCCAACGACGGCATCCCCAACTGGGACGAGATAGAGAAGCTGCTCAAGGAGTGGCAACCGGATCTGCTGATCGTCGGTCTGCCCCTCAACATGGATGGCACGGACCAGGAGATCACGGTGCGGGCTCGCAAATTCGGCAATCGCCTGCACGGCCGCTTCGGCAAACCGGTGGAGTTCAAGGACGAGCGGCTCACCACCACGGATGCCCGCGCCCGCCTGTTTGAACGTGGCGGCTACAAGGCGCTGGACAAGGGGAGCGTGGACGGCGTCTCCGCCCAGCTCATCGTCGAAGCCTGGATGGAAGAGCAGTACGACTAAACCGGGGAGCCTCCTCCCCCTTGCTTCTCTTTCGCCGCCCTGCTCTCCATGGGCCCGCCCCAGGCAAAACGCGTCATCCCCGCCGCGACCAGGCCATAGAGCCGCCGGATCTCCCCCCGCAACCACATCACCTTGGCATCCTGATTGTGGCGCTTGTGCCACAGCAGGATGAAGGCGATCTCCAGCTGGGCATAGAGAGACTCTTCCAGCGGCAACGGCATGGGGATGAGGTCGGGGTGGTGTCTGGCGGCATAGTCCGCGCAATATGAGGGCACCACGGCGATCAGCTCGTGGCTCTTTTGGGCGGCGATGTGCAGCGCCTGCTCGAAGCTCGCCACCATGATGGGCACCTGCCGCCTGTGGCCTTCGTCCTCCAGCAGATCATCCAGTGCCCAGCTGTCGCTGGCCTCCCACACCACGCTCACCTGGGGGCAGGCCAGAAAGCGGGTCAGCGACCACGTCTGCCCGAGCAAGGGGTGATCCTTGCGCAGGAACACCACGGGACGATCGCAGAACAGCACCTCGTGATCGATGTAATAGGGCAGCCGGTTGACCCTGGCATGGGAGCGGCCGTGGGTCTCCCGGGCACAGAAGCCGAGATCCGCCTCCCCGTTGACGATGTCGTTGAGAGAGTGGTGATCCCAGCCCAGCATCCTGACCACGGAGTGGGGGTACTTCTGGTAGATGGTCGTGGGCAGCTCGCTCAGGAAGCTGATGCCAAAGGGGGACTCCATCACCAGACTGAAGCGGGCCCCCTCGGGGATCGCCTCGCTGTTGAGGGTGCTGATGCTCTCGGTGAGCTGGAACCAGGTCTTGAGCTCCTCCGCCAGGGTCAGGGAGAGATTGGTCGGCTGCAAGCCCTGGCGCACGCGCACGAAGAGGGGATCCCCGAACCAGTCCCGCAGCTTGCCAAGCTCCTTGCTCACCGCCGACGGGGTGACACACAGCTTCTTGGCCGCCCCCGCCACGCTGCGCTCCTGCATCAGGTGCCTGAAGACCACCAGCAGGTTCAAATCGAGTTCACCCAGATTGCTCATCGCTTCTCTCCTATCCCCGAGCCCGAACTCGCCGTACCGCACGCCATGGTAGCAGCACCTTGACCACCAGGTATCCGAGCAGCGCCAGCAGGAGTGCCAGGATCAGCATCCAGAACGCAGGCATCCCCAGATGGCCCATCCCCCAGATGAAGAGCCCGGACAACCCTATCTGCATGATGCAGAGCAGGGCGCTGGCCGATGCCACCTGATCCCCGCACACATCCAGCGCCTCCCCCATCGCCACCCCGAACCCGCAGGAAAACCCGATGCAGACCAGGGCAAACCCCGCCAGCAGCCAGGACAGGCCGCCTTCGGGCCCGCTGCTGCACAGCAGGGCGAGCAAGGCCAGCAGGTAGGCGAGGTGGGAGAGCGCCAGCACCCTTGCCTTGCCGAGCCAGCGCAGCAGCAAGGGGGTCAGGAAGGAAGCGGACATGCTCACCCCGGCCATCGCCATCATCAGCCGGGTGTACTGCTCGGGAGGCAGACCGAACGTGGTCATCAGGACGAGGGGCGAGACGCTCACATAGACCAGGATGGCGGTCACGCTGGCGCTGGTCAGCAAGGCGCGCAGCATGAAGGGGGCCGTGCCCAGCAGGGCCAGCGGCGATGCCCCCGCAGGCTGGCGGGCGGGGCGGGTCTCCTTGAGCAGTCGCAGGTTGACCAGGGCACTGATGACAGCCACCAGCGCCATGCCCACGAAGATGCCGCGCCACTCGAAGTGCGACAGGATGAGATAACCGAGTACGGGAGCCAGCACCGGAATGACGCAGATCACGCCGTTGATGAGGGAGAGAGCCATCGCGAGGCGCGCCTGGCTCAGCACATCCCGCAGCACGGTGAAGGTCATGATGTAGAGCGCTCCAGCGCCCACCCCTTGCCAGAAACGCCCCAGATAAAACTGGGCGATGTCGGTCGCCTCCGCCGCCACCAGGGAGGCGACCACGAAGATGAGGGCGCCCCCCAGCACCACGGGGCGCCTGCCATGGCGATCCGCCAGCATGCCCCCCGGCAGCACGGTAGCCGCCATGCCCAGCAGATAGATGGAAAAAGCGGTGTGGATCTGCGCCTCGCTCCCCTGCAGGGTTTGCGCAATGCGGGGGACGGCCACCAGATAGAGATCGATCCCGAGGGGATAGAGGATGATCATCAGAAAAGTACACAGCAGAAACATACCCATGAAGGCTCCATAG
The DNA here is from genome assembly GCF_040907765.1 of Aeromonas sp. s9. Lineage (NCBI taxonomy): Bacteria > Pseudomonadati > Pseudomonadota > Gammaproteobacteria > Aeromonadales > Aeromonadaceae > Aeromonas > Aeromonas sp. s9. Next base: position 10,819 of record NZ_JBFOCK010000079.1, on the reverse strand, counting down.
CAGCAGGTTTCACCATCACAGGTGCGCTGTCAGCGAGATTGACAACTCAATCCTGCAAAAGCAGAGGAAGATGCCGGGCACTATAGAGCGGGCGGCCTGCCGGGGCCTAGTGACGAGATGGCACTCGGTGGATGACAATCCGGACATCTCCCGCAGGAGAGGTCCGGACTGGCATGCTCATCGACCCGCCCCCTGCCAGGTCGCCCTTGAGGGGGCGGGTCCGAGGTAACGGGCACGCCGCGATGCGACGTGCCCTCAAGGCTCAGCGACGGCGCACCATTACCTGGCCAGTTGCGTCAGGATGGCGTGGGCCGCCTGGATGCGCGCCTCGTTGGGGTAGTTGCGATTGGCCAGCATGACGATGCCAATCCCTTTGGCCGGCACGAAGGCCACATAGGCCCCGAAGCCGTTGGTCGAGCCGGTCTTGTTGAAGAGCACAGGGTGCCCTGCCGCAGCGGGCGCGGGCGCCGCCGGGTTCGCATTGTAAATCATCGCCGGGGAGTTGCCCGCCAGCAGCGTCTGCTCGCTGACGGGATAGGCGTAACGCTCCCAGCCCAGTCCCTGGGTCATCTCCCCCACCGCATACTGGCCCTGGTGAGTCAGATCGATGGCCTGCTGCATGGCCGCATTATCCACCCCGCTGATGTTCGCCTTCACAAAGCGCAGCAGATCCGCCGAGCTGGTCTTGATGCCGTAGGCCTCGTCCGCCAGCATGCCGGGAGTGACGCGGATCAGCTTGTCCTCCTTCGAGTAGCCGTAGGCGTAGTGCCCCATGGCCTGCTCGGGCACATTGAGGTAGGTATGGTACAGGCCAAGCCCCGGCAGGATCGTCTGCTCCATCAGGCGATCGAACGGCTGCTTCATGCTGCTCGCCGCCAGATAGCCAAAGAGCCCGATGCTGGGGTTGGCGTACTGGCGATGGGAACCCGGCGAGTAGGCTGGGGTCCACTGGCGGTAGTAGGCCTGCATCTTCTCGAGCGAATCCACCTCCTCGGGGAATTGCAGCGGCAAGCCGCCCGCGCTGTAGGTAGCCAGCTCCCCCATGGTGATGTTGTCAAAGGCGGATCCCTTGAGCCAGGGGGCGAACAGACTCGCCTTGTCATCGAGCTCGAAGCCCCCCTGCACCACGGCGTAGGCCCCCAGCGTCGCGGTCAGGGTCTTGCTCACGGAGCCTATCTCGAACAGGGTCTGCTCGCTGACACCGACCGCGCGCTCCCGATCGGCCACACCGTAGTTGAAATAGTGGGCCTTGCCATCCTTGAGCACGGCCACCGCCATGCCCGGGATCCTGTGCTCCTTGAGCAGCGGCCGGATGCTGGCATCCACCACGGGGCGCAGGGGATCGGTCGCCGCCTTGTCACCGGCATGAGCCAGACCGGCCCACATCAGGGTGGCCAGAGCGCCCCACAGGATGGATTGTCGTTGTTGCATTGCATGTCTCCTGACTGTCGTTAGCAAGGTATCGCCATGGCGGCGAGTGATGAGCCCAGCATAGTCCCGCGAGGTATGCTGCCGATGAGGCTCTGTGAAGTCTGTGTGAAGCCACCCCCTCTTTTTACCCATGAAAAAGGGGAGCCATGGCTCCCCTTCAATCACCTTGCAACACGGGCTTATTTCTTGCCCGGGTTGTCCCAGATCCCCTCTTCCAGCTGACTGCGCAGCTCGGGGTACTTGTTGGCATCGAAGGTGGGGACGCGCCCCAGCTTGAGCTGGTCGTTGTAGTCCTTGGCCAGCTTGATGGCGACGCCGGAGAGCAGCAGGATGGCCACCAGGTTGACGATGGCCATCAGCCCCATGGAGACATCCGCCAGAGCCCACACGGTCGGCAGCTCGCCCACAGAGCCGAACATCACCATGCCCAGCACGAACATCCGGAACAGCATCAGGCCGCCCTTGTGGTTGTGCTCGAGGAACACCAGGTTGGTCTCCGCATAGGAGTAGTTCGCGACTATGGAGGTGAAGGCGAAGAAGAAGATGGCCGCTGCGATGAAGATGTTGCCACCGCCGCCCACCTGGGAGGAGAGCGCGCGCTGGGTCAGCTCGACACCGGTCACGCCGGAGCCCGGCTCGAACTGGCCGGACATCAGGATGATGGCGGCAGTACAGGTACAGATGACGATGGTATCGAGGAAGACCCCCAGCATCTGCACATAACCCTGGGAGGCCGGGTGCGGCGGATAGGGGGTGGCAGTGGCGGCAGCGTTGGGGGCAGAGCCCATGCCGGCCTCGTTGGAGAAGAGACCGCGCTTGATGCCGTTGATCATCGCCTGGGAGATGGCATAGCCCATGGCGCCGGAACCCGCCTGCTCGATGCCGAACGCAGACTTGATGATCAGGGCCAGCACGCCGGGCAGCTCGCTGATGTTCATGGCCACCACGAACAGCGCCATCAGGATGTAGGCGAGCGCCATGAAGGGCACCACCAGCTCGGCGAAACGTGCGATGCCGCGGATGCCGCCGAAGATGATGAGGCCGGAGAGCACCACCAGGGCCAGACCGCTCACCCAGTCAGGGATGCCGAAGGCGACGTTCATGGCCAGGCTGATGGAGTTGGCCTGCACCGCGTTGAACACCAGACCGAAGGCCAGCAGCAGGCAGAGGGAGAAGACCACCCCCATCCAGCGCATGCCGAGGCCGCGCTCCATGTAGTAGGCGGGACCGCCCCGGTAGTTGCCGTCCTCGTCCTTGACCTTGTAGAGCTGGGCCAGGGTGCTCTCCACGAAGGCGGTGGCCATGCCGATGAAGGCAATCAGCCACATCCAGAAGACGGCGCCAGGGCCACCCAGATAGATGGCGACGGCCACACCGGCCAGATTACCCGTCCCGACACGGGCCGCCAGGCTGGTACACAGAGCCTGGAAGGAGGAGATGCCGGCGCTGTCGGATTTGCGACTGTTGCGCAGGACCGAGAACATGTGGCCGAAGTGGCGGATCTGGATAAAGCCCAGACGGAAGGTAAAGAAGATACCGACCCCGATCAGCAGGTAAATGAGCACGGCTCCCCACATCAGGTCGTTAATCATTGCAATCAAGGTGTCCATAATTCTCTCGTTGTTATCACATCCATGGCCAGTCTGCGCTGACCGCTCTCTGTCAATTTCCGAACCAGCATTGCGCCGAAGGGGCGGAATCTAGCATAGGGAGGGAATTCAGAATAGTGACAGGGCTCACTGGGGAGACAAAAAACGAGCAATCTGATGCAAAAAAGCTTCATTTAGCACGCAATAAATCAACAAAAATTGATGCGCAACCCAGCGCCCTTACAAATTAGAGCCAATAGAGAACCATTTTACAACTCATCCCATGGGGGTAAAAACCGCTGAGTGAAACGACATCAGGGAGACAAGCGTTTGCCTCTCATGCCCCATCGGCAAGGGGTTGTAACGCAAAACGTTTTACACGTAATTAAATTTCAAGTAGCTGACAGAACTATTTATGTGACCTCCCGCACAAATTCATGAATCCACCAAAATAATTGCGCTTTTCCATGTCGGAGCCAGCCGCCACACCATTAATAAAACTCGTTTTTTATCAAACACTTTCACCCGACAGCCGGTACCGCTTTCACCACCTGGCTGATTCGCATACAAGCCCCCCTATTGCAGGATGCGCCACATCCGTATTAATTAGGCAGGCAATGACGATGGGGCCTGCCCATCGCCCCTTTCTGAGCCTGAGCCGCCGGGATCTTGTAATTTAATTTCAGAACTGCCGTCTCATGCCCGCCACCCTGGGATTGCTCCCTCATAAAGAGATGATATTTGCCATGGCCGATAAATTGACCCAGCTGAAAGCCCTGACCACAGTGGTTGCCGATACCGGCGACATCGAAGCCATCAAGCGCTACCAGCCCATCGATGCCACCACCAACCCCTCTCTGGTACTCAAGGCCTCCGAGATCCCCGAGTACGCAGCCCTGATCCAGGACGCCATTGCCTGGGCCAAATCCCAGAGCCAGGACAAGACACAGCAAATCATCGACGCAGGCGACAAGCTGGCGGTCAACATCGGCCTCGAAGTGCTGAAAATCGTCCCGGGCCGCATCTCCACCGAAGTGGACGCCCGCCTCTCCTTCGACACCGACGCCAGCATCGCCAAGGCCCGCAAGCTGATCCGCCTCTACAACGAAGCCGGTATCAGCAATGATCGCATCCTGATCAAACTGGCCTCCACCTGGGAAGGCATCCGTGCCGCCGAGGTGCTGGAGAAAGAGGGTATCCAGTGCAACCTGACCCTGCTGTTCTCCTTCGCCCAGGCCCGCGCCTGTGCCGAAGCCGGCGCCTTCCTCATCTCCCCCTTCGTGGGCCGCATCCTCGACTGGTACAAGGCCAAGAACGGCCGTGACTACACCGCCAGTGAAGATCCGGGCGTGGTCTCCGTCACCGCCATCTACAACTACTACAAGCAGCACGACTACCCGACCGTGGTCATGGGCGCGAGCTTCCGCAACACCGGCGAAATCCTGGAACTGGCCGGCTGCGACCGCCTGACCATTGGCCCCGCTTTGCTGGAAGAGCTGAGCAAGACCGAAGGCACCGTGGTGCGCAAGCTGGACTACACCGGCGAGCGCACAGCCAAACCGGCCCCGATGACCGAAGCCGAGTTCCGCTGGGAGCTGAACCAGGACGCCATGGCCGTCGAGAAGCTGGGGGAAGGCATCCGCCTGTTCGCCATCGACCAGGGCAAGCTGGAAACCATGCTGGCAAGCCATCTGTAAAGCCGCTCGCCACACGGCTCTCACAGAGCGAAGTGGCACCGCAAAAACCGGGCTCCCGAAAGGGCAGCCCGGTTTTTTTGTGCCTGTTTCCGGTTGTCACAACTTCGTCATAAAAACGTTTTATTTTCAAAGGCGTCGTGTTATACGGATGGTGAAAACCATAAAACCAAGGAGGGAGCCATGGACATGTTCAACTTCGATTTTGACGAGGTCGTTGAGCTGGGTTCACGTAGCCGCGGGACAACGGGAAAAAAACGCAAATGGCGTGAGATTGAGGCGCTTAAAGACAAGCACCGCCTGCAAAAGGAGCTGCAGGCCATCGACATCGCCTATGAAGGATCGGACGACCTGGAGCTCTGATACGCCCACGTCGCCCATGTTTCACTCCAGCGAGTGGAGCCATAAAAACAGCGCCCCGGATTGACCGGGGCGCTGTTTTTATGGGTGAACCTCCTTTCAGGCTGCAGGCAGCGAAAGCTGTTTGGCCAGCGCCTGGAAGTGCTGGCTTACCTCCGCCCCGAACAGGGGATCATTGATGGCCCGGTTCTGCCAGAGCTGTTCGAGATGACGCCAGTCATCCTCGGTCAGGGAGTCGCGCAGATGGGGGAAGATGACCCCTTCCTCATAGTTCATGTGCGCCTCCTGCTGCTCGATGAACTGCTCCAGACGGGCCACGAACTGATCCAGCGGGATGACCGCATCCATCAGGATCATCTCCACCATCTCCTTGAGCTCGGTCCCTGCATCCAGCAGACGGGCGTGCTCCTCGTGCAGCCGGTTGGCCACTTCCCCCTCCACCACCCTGTATTTCAGGTAGTAGTCATAAATCATGTCTTCCTTCGGGTGGTGGTACTTGTCGGATACCTCGCGCAGATAATCCACCACATCCCGCAGCAGGAAGTAGCTCACCGGCTGCTCATTGCGAATGGCCGCCAGCTTTTGCTTGAGCAGCGTCAGCAACCGGGTGATGTTGAGGTGGTCCTTATGCAGACTGGATAACATGGGCACTCCTTGCACTGAAATGAGAAAACGTCTGTCTCGAGTATACGGTCATTTATTGCCTGAACTTTGCACTCAATCAAGTCGGATGCAGACAGCGGCTGCACCAGCCTCTCACCACAGAGGGCACAGGGGAGACCATTTCCCCTGTGCATTTACGGCGTCAGGCCGCCGGATCGGCGCAGACCGAGAGCCAGTCGATGGGACTGCGTCCTTGCTGGACCAACAGGCGATTGGCCTCGGAGAAGTGGCCGCAACCGATGAAACCGCGATGGGCAGAGAGCGGGCTGGGATGGGGGGCGCTCAGCACATGATGGCGCGACCGGTCGATGAAGCGCCCTTTCTTCTGGGCATGAGCGCCCCACAGCAGGAAGACGACGCCCTGGCAATGGGCATTGATCCGCTCGATGACTCGATCGGTAAAAGTCTCCCACCCCAGGTGGGCGTGAGAGTGCGCCATGCCAGCCTGTACCGTCAACACCGTATTGAGCAGCAGCACTCCCTGTCTGGCCCAGGATTCCAGGAAGCCGTGATTGGGTGTGACAAAACCCGGCAGATCCCGCTGCATCTCCTTGTAGATGTTGACGAGGGACGGCGGCGTGCGCACTCCGGGCAAGACGGAGAAGCAGAGGCCGTGCGCCTGGTCCGGTCCGTGATAGGGATCCTGCCCCAGGATCACCACCTTGACGTCATCCAGCTCGGTCAGTTTGAAGGCATTGAATACCTCGGTCGCCGGGGGATAGATCACCTTGCCCGCCTCCCGCTCGGCCCTGACGGTGGCCAGGGTGTCCATGAAATACGCCTGCTCTTTCTCCGAACCAATCACATCTTTCCAGGTCAGCACACCCGTCTCCTCTCGTTGCGAATCCACTCCTTCCATCCTGGCTGGCATGCCAGCCTCTCCCTCTCCCCACTCCCCGCCTTCTGTCCAGCTTGGCACCGCTATCTCCTCGGTCAATAGAGCAAGGGGCTCAGGATAGGGTCCTCGCCCCCAAGACGCAACCGCATGGAGGTCAGGCTCAGCCTTGCCAGCCTGGGAAGTGGCGGCGGCGTTCACGGGCCATGACCGAGGCTGCGTCGACACAGGAATAACAGGGCGTCCTTCGGACAGGCCTCTGGGCAGGCCGGTTTTCGCTGACGCCAGCAATAAACCCTAAAGGTGTGGTTAAATTACTAGATATGAATAATAAAAAATGCATAATTCATATATCTTACAAAAACAGAAAAATGATCTGTTTTTGATTCAACTCAATGATTTAATCCCTTTCAATGCGCGCAAAATGGGGTTTTATTGATTTGGATCAATTTTCGTAATATTACCGTCGTGGTATATATGGCCCCAACGAAGTAAAGGTGTAAGGCAAGGCCCCGTTAAATCATTCCTTCCAAGAGGTGGTTTAAAAACATCAGGGTAATGTGCTTACCGTTGAATCCGCTTTCCTATGAGGAGTCATACCATGATCAAGGGCATCCAAATCACCCAGTCCGCCAACGCCGCTCTGCTGAACTCTTTCTGGCTGCTGGACGAAGAGAAACAACAGGCTCGCTGCATCTGCGCCAAGGGCGACAGCTTTGCCGCCGATCAGGAAGTCAGCCTCTCCGACCTGGGTCAATTCGAATACCGTGAACTGCCGGTTCAGCAAGAGCCTGTGGCCGAAGGGGGTCAGCACCTGAACGTCAACGTACTGCGCCGCGAAACCCTGGAAGACGCCATCGCCAACCCGGAAAAATACCCGCAGCTCACCATCCGCGTCTCCGGTTACGCCGTGCGTTTCAACGCCCTGACCCCGGAGCAGCAGCGTGACGTGGTCACCCGCACCTTCACCCAGAGCCTGTAAGGCGCCCTGCGTAAAGAGATAAAAAACGGCCCCCTCGGGCCGTTTTTTCATGGGTGATGATCGCCGCCGGAACCTGGGTCAGCTTCGCAGGTCCACCGGCCTTGCCACCACGGGTTTCGCCAGGGCGTCCTGCATGGTGGCCTCGTCGAGCTGATCGCAGTAACGGGCCACCACCAGGGTCGCCACCCCGTTGCCGATGAGGTTGGTCAGGGCGCGCGCCTCCGACATGAAGCGATCAATCCCGAGGATCAGCGCCAGCCCGGCCAGCGGCAGATGCCCTACCGCCGAGATGGTGGCTGCCAGCACGATGAAGCCACTCCCCGTGACTCCGGCCGCCCCCTTGGAGGAGATAAGCAGCACCACCAGCAGGGTGAGCTGATGGAACAGGTCCAGCGGGGTGTTGGTCGCCTGGGCGATGAAGACGGCTGCCATGGTCAGATAGATGGAGGTGCCGTCCAGGTTGAAGGAGTAACCGGTCGGGATCACCAGACCCACCACCGATTTCTTGCAGCCCAGCGCCTCCATTTTCACCAGCATGCGCGGCAATACGGATTCCGACGAGGATGTTCCGAGCACGATCAACAGCTCTTCCCGGATATAGGCAATAAAGCGCACAATGCTGAAGCCATTGGCTTTGGCGATACTGCCGAGCACCAGGAAAATAAACAGCAGGCAGGTCAGATAGAAGCTAGCAATTAATTGCCCCAGCTGCACCAAAGAACCAATACCGTATTTCCCTATGGTGAATGCCATGGCGCCAAATGCCCCGATCGGCGCCAGTTTCATGATCATGTTGATGATGCCGAAAATAACCTGAGAGAAACCATCGATGATATTGAAGATGGGTTTTCCCTTCTCCCCGATATGATGCAGGGAAAATCCGAACAGGACGGCAAACAGCAACACCTGGAGTATATTGCCGCCGGCAAAGGCACCGATGACGCTGGCCGGTATCACATCCAGCAGGAAGGGAATTATCCCCTGGGACTGGGCCTGATCCGCATAGACGGAGATGGCGCTGGCGTCGAGTGAGGAGGGATCCACATTCATACCGGCCCCGGGTTGCAGCACGTTGACCACGCACAGACCGATGATCAGGGCCAGGGTGCTCACCACTTCAAAATAGATCAGCGCAATGGCACCGGTTTTGCCCACCGCCTTCATGCTTTCCATGCCGGCAATGCCGGTGACCACGGTACAAAAAATGACGGGGGCGATGATCATCTTGATTAATTTAACGAAGCCATCACCAAGGGGTTTCATATCTGCGCCCAGACTCGGATAGACATGTCCCAGACATATTCCGATGGTGATTGCCAATATCACCTGAAAATAAAGGCTACTGACAATTTTCTTGTGCATGCTCAACGTCCTGTTAATAAGTGTGACTCCACTGACAGCAAATAACGCATGCAGCAGTCTGCGGCGAGAAATAGGGTTATCTCACCCGCTTCATACCTTTTTGCCATCCTGACGGTCGCTACTTTTGCATGTCATAAGAAGCAAATAAGAGACATCAATCACACAACATATTTAACATCCGTCATTCCGCACCTGATTTTCCCTTTTTCGCGGCTTGACAGCGATCGGCTGTTTTGATCTATTACTGCTTTTTGCAGGTCGCTCATCATGCCCGCTCCCCGCATCGCCATCCGTAACCTTGATCACCTCGGCTTGGTCGCTGGCCTGTGCCAAGAGCTCGATATCGCCCGCATGATCGATGCGGTGCTGCCCAAAAACCAATCCTTCAAAGTCTCTCATGGTCAGGCGTTGGTGGCCATGATCATCAACGGCTTAGGCTTCCATAGCAGCACCTTGCACCTGTTCCCGCGGTTCTTCGCCAACAAGCCGGTCGAGCGATTGATCGGCCCCGGGCTCTGCGCCGATGATCTTAATGATGATGTGCTCGGGCGCTGTCTGGATGCGCTGTTTGCGGCCGATGTGTCGACGCTTTATCAGGTGATGGCCGAGCAAGTGGTCGCCAAGCTGGGGCTCAAGCCCACGGCGGTGCATCTTGATATCACCAGCTTTCACGTCGATGGCGCCTATGACTGCGCCGATGGCGAACAGACCGGCCGGCTGCAACTGGTGCGGGGATACAGCCGTGACCATCGGCCAGAGCTCAATCAGGTGATCCTGGAGCTGATCTGTGAGAATCAGGCCGGCTTGCCGGTGTACCTGCAAGCGCTCAGTGGCAACAGCAACGATAACAGCGCCTTTCGCGAGACGGTTAAGCGCCACCTGCGCAGCCTCAAGTCCGCGCAGGAGAGCCGCTATCTGGTCGGTGATGCAGCGCTGTACTGCGCCGAGACCCTACACCTGTTGCATCATCAGCGCCAGCTGTTCATCACCCGCGTGCCGCGCACCCTGACGGAAGCACGGAATGCTGTGGCAGCCATTAGTGAGGCGCCGCTGACCGCGCTGGGCGATGGCTACCAGGGGCGCTGGCTGGATGCCGACTACGCGGATGTGCCGCAGCGCTGGCTGCTGGTGCGCAGCGAAAAGGCCAACCATGCCGAGCAGAAAACGCTGGCCAAGCACCTGCTGGGCGACAGCACCCGCGAGCTCAAGGCGTTCACCAAACTGTGCGCGCGGCGCTTTGCCTGTCAGGCCGATGCCGAAGCGGAGCTGGCGCGCTTTGCCAACGGGCTGAAACTACTGGAGATTGTGCAAGGCCACGTGCTGACGGAGCCCGTTTACGCCAGCGCCGGCAGACCCAAAAGCGGCCAGCAACCCGACAGCTATCAGTACCGCATCGAGGGTCAGGCCGCGACCTGCCTGGAACGGGTGGAGGAGGCCAACGCCCAGACGGGCGTGTTCATCCTGGCCACCAACGACCTGAGCGGCACCCTGACCATGGCCGAACTGCTGGCCACCTACAAGGCACAGCAAACGGTTGAGCGCGGCTTTCGTTTCCTCAAAAGCCCCGAGTTTCTGACCTCATCGCTCTATCTGAAAAAGCCGGAGCGCATTGAAGCCCTGTTGATGGTGATGACCTGCAGCCTGATGATTTACGCCGCGCTGGAGCACCGTATCCGCAAAGGGCTGGTTGCCCAAGGCCGCAGCGTGCCGGACATGAAGAAGAAACCGACGCAGAAGCCAACCGCCCGCTGGATCTTCCTGTGCTTTGGCGGGATCCACGAGTACAGCCTGGGGGGCGAACCAGCCCAAGTGACCGACATCAACACCGTTCAGGAGACCATCATCGACGTTCTCGGCCCTCGATACCGGCAGATTTATTCATGAAGCGGGTGCGGAATGTCGG